>NZ_LZEJ01000002.1:0-155814 GCF_001704375.1 Alishewanella sp. HH-ZS
TGTACTAGCTCAGACTTGATCTGACAGTTACCAGTTTTTCACGGTGTCTGTCAGATTAGATTTGAGTCAGATTTTTCTGCACCCAAACCTGCTTTCCATCCAGCAAAGTATCCATTGGCGTTCTGCCATTGCACATCTTGCCTTGATGAGTTCGTTCATTGTTGTAATAAACCAGCCATTCGTCCAGATCTTTTTGTAGCTCGGCTAGGTCTCCATAGAGCTTTTTACGGAACGTAACCTGATAGAACTCCTGCAATATCGTCTTGTGGAACCGTTCGCAGATCCCGTTAGTTTGCGGCGACATGGCCTTGGTTTTGGTGTGGTCGATGTCGTTAATCGCCAGATATAGCTGATAATCGTGCTGTTCTACTTTGCCGCAGTATTCTGTACCCCGGTCAGTCAGAATGCGCAGCACAGGCAAGCCCTGAGCCTCATAGAATGGCAGTACTTTGTCGTTGAGTAAGTCTGCTGCAGTGATCGGCGTCTTGGTGGTATACAGCTTACAATGCGCGACTTTACAGTAGGTATCGACGTAAGTTTGCTGGTAAATCCGGCCAACACCCTTCAGGTTGCCAACGTAAAACGTATCTTGTGACCCCAGGTAGCCAGGATGGGCAGTCTCAATCTCACCACAGGCTTCATCGTCGTGTTTTTTCTTCTCAAGGGCGGCAATTTGCGCATCTGTCAGGAGTATACCTTCATCGGCAACCTTGGCTTCCAGCGCCTTCAAACGCTTCTTAAAGTTCTCCAGATCGTGTCGTAGCCAGATAGAACGAACACCGCTGCCAGAGACAAACACGCCTTGTTTACGCAGCTCATTACTGGTGCGGTGCTGGCCATGAGCAGGATACTCGATAGCATAATCAATAACCGCCTTTTCTATGGTTTCATCCACACGGTTTTTGAGGTTTGGTGCTCTACGGCTTTTATCGATAAGAGCATCGACACCACCTTCAGCGACAAGCTCCTGATAGCGGTAAAACGTGTCACGTGACACGCCCATAACCTTGCAGGCTTTTGATACGTTATTAAGCTCCTGAGCTAAATTCAGCAGCCCAGCCTTGTGTTTAATTATCGGATTGTTAGTATGCAGCATGAGAGTTACCTTTTGTTTTTGATTACGGATTCGACACCCATATCAAAACTGGTAACTCTCATCTTTTCAAGTAGATGTGTCAGATTAAGTCGAGACTAATTCACATCAGGAATCAGTGGCCGCGCAGTTTGCGGCCCGCTTCCTTTCTACGACCTCACTTTTTTCGCCCCAGCTTGTTTCGCTCCAGCTTTTTAAACCCAAATATACGCTAGTATTTTTTTCAGCTAATACCAGATACCTTTCTGGCCGTTTCGTTTTCGCCTGCCTTTGCACACCCGTGCCTGGCGCAACAGTTCCGCTGACAGATAAAAAAACCCCGCAGCTTTCACCACGGGGCGTCAAATTCAGACAAAGGACAAGGATAGACGTGTTTAGGTGGTTCAGGTTTAGTGGGGATTGCCGGTTAGCGGTGCTAACAGGGTTTCGCCCACAGGCTCCCGCAACGTGCCACCTGCACGCTGCGGGCTGCTTACTTTACCGAGGCGACAAATTCAGGATAGGCTTCGATACCACACTCTGAGCTGTCGACACCCTCGTATTCGGCTTCTTCACTAACCCGGATGCCGATTACTAATTTCAGGACAAACCACACCAGTAAACTGGTGGCAAATACCCAGCCGAAGATGGTCAGGGCACCAATGATCTGGCCGCTAAAGCTGCTATCACCATTGGTAATAGGCACTAATAACAAACCATATAAGCCCACTACGCCGTGCACTGAAATCGCACCGACCGGATCATCGATTTTAATTTTATCCAGCGCAAGGATAGAGGCGACCACTAACACACCGGCAATAGCGCCAAACAGTGATGCTTGCAGCGGTGTTGGTGTAGCAGGTTCTGCGGTAATAGCAACCAGACCGGCTAAGGCACCGTTTAGCGCCATGGTAAGATCAGCTTTACGGAACAGGATCACCGAGGTAATCAGGGCGGCGACCACGCCTGAAGCGGCGGCAGCGTTGGTATTCAGAAACACCACAGCGACACTATGCGCATTGGCAATATCACCCAGCTTTAATACCGAGCCGCCGTTAAAGCCAAACCAGCCCATCCACAGGATCAAAGTACCCAAAGCTGCCAGCGGCATATTGGCACCCGGGATCGCATTGACTTTACCGTCTTTACCATATTTGCCTTTGCGGGCGCCTAACAATAACACCCCGGCTAACGCTGCAGCGGCACCAGCCATATGCACTATGCCTGAGCCGGCAAAGTCCGAGAAACCCAGATCGCCTAAGTTATACAAGCCAAACACTTCTTTACCGCCCCAGGTCCAGCCACCTTGGATTGGATAGATAAAGCCGGTCATTACCACGGCAAAGGCTAAAAAGGCCCACAACTTCATCCGCTCCGCTACAGCACCAGAGACAATCGACATCGCTGTTGCCACGAAAACGACCTGGAAGAAGAAGTCTGACGCACCGGAATAGACGGCGTCACCGGTAAAATCATTCTGTTCTGCAAAGGAGGCTAAAGTGGCATCAACGTCAATTTCAGCAATACCTTGCAGGAAAATACCGCCATCGTACATAAAGTAGTAACCACAGATTAAATACATTATGCAGGCAATCGAGTAGAGCGCGATATTCTTGGTCAGAATTTCTGTGGTGTTCTTGGCCCGCACCAAACCGGCTTCCAGCATCGAAAAGCCCGCCGCCATCCACATCACTAACACCCCACACATCAGGAAGTAGAAGGTGTCCATCGCAAACTGTAAATGATAAATTTGTTCTTGCATGGCAAGGCTCCTTAAATCGCTTCAGCGTCAGTTTCGCCGGTACGGATCCGCACCGCCTGCTCCAGGTCGTAGACAAAGATCTTGCCGTCACCAATGCGGCCGGTATAAGCCGCTTTCTGGATCGCTTCCAGTAAGCGTTCTACCTGATCGTCCTGGGTCGCAATTTCCAATTTTACTTTCGGCAGGAAATCAACCTGATACTCGGCTCCGCGATAGAGCTCGGTGTGGCCTTTCTGGCGGCCAAAACCCTTTACTTCGGTAACCGTTAAACCTTCTACCCCAATGTCCGCAATCGCTTCCCGGACATCATCCAGTTTGAACGGCTTGATGATGGCACATACAAGCTTCATGATGGTTTTCCTTATCGACTAATTATGCTGTTCGCTTAAAAAGATAAGAAAACCTTGTGCCAAGATTTTTATTTGATATAAAACACAGACTTAGGCTTGGCAGCTTACAGTTGGCGAAAAAAAACGCACCAGTTTAGTGCGTTTCTCCCCGCCTGAGTGCAAGCCAGTATCCGCGCCGGCGACCCGAAAAGCATCATATCGGCATGACGTTATGTATCAGATTATTCCGGCAGAAATTCCTGCCAGGCTTGCAGCAACAGCAGCAAGTCTGCCAGCCCGCATTCGCTACTAAGCCCGCTTTCATCCAGCTGTAAATCGTCGTCAAGCTCCTCCGGCAGCGCTTGTCTGGCCAACGCGCTACTCTCCGTTGCCAACAAACTATTATGGCAAACCCACACTTCCTGCTGCTGCACCAGTAAGCTAAATTCACGCCCCTGATACTGCCAGTCCTGATAAGGCTTTAGTGTCTGCAGCTGGCTTAGCAGCGGCTGGTAAGCACTGGCCCGGTGAGCAAACTCATCCAGCAAAAACTGCTGTAGGGCGGCTTGCTCGGTCGCCAGCTTTAACCGGTAACGCCGGCTGTCGCGATCATAGATAAAGTCGTATTCCATCTTTGCCAACTGTTTGCTTTATTACGGCGGTAAAAACAACAACGCCTGCATAAGGCAGGCGTTGTTAGTCGTTACTAAGTGCTTACACCGCTTGCTGGATAATCACATTATCCGCTTTTTTGGTGTACTGCGGCATCTTATGGAAGTTCAGGTAGCGATAGGTATCGGCTGCCGTGGCATCGATTTGCTTCGCATATTCCATATATTCTGCCACTGTCGGTAATCTTCCGATAATTGAAGATACCGCAGCCAGCTCCGCTGACGCCAGATACACGTTAGCACCCTGACCTAAACGGTTCGGGAAGTTACGGGTAGAAGTAGACACTACCGTTGACTTCTCAGCCACCCGCGCCTGGTTACCCATACAAAGTGAACAGCCTGGCATCTCGGTGCGGGCACCCACTTTGCCGTAAATACCGTAGTAACCTTCTTCGGTCAGCTGGGCCTGGTCCATCTTAGTCGGTGGCGCGATCCATAACCGGGTTGGTAACTGACCTTTGAACTTATCCAGTAACTTACCGGCAGCACGGAAGTGACCAATGTTAGTCATACAAGAACCGATAAACACTTCATCAATCTTGTCGCCGGCAACTTCAGACAGTAAACGGGCATCGTCCGGATCATTTGGCGCACACAGCACTGGCTCTTTAATGTCGGCCAGATCGATTTCGATCACTTCAGTGTATTCCGCATCGGCATCGGCTTCCATCAGCTGTGGATCTTTCAGCCAGGCCTGCATCGCATTGATACGGCGCTCGATAGTGCGCACATCACCGTAACCTTCAGCGATCATCCACTTCAGCATCACGATATTCGATTCCAGATATTCGGCAATCGACTCTTTTGACAGCTTGATGGTACAACCGGCTGCTGAACGCTCCGCAGAGGCATCAGATAATTCAAACGCCTGCTCTACGGTCAGATTCGGTAAACCTTCGATTTCCAGAATGCGGCCAGAGAAGATGTTCTTCTTGCCTTTTTTATCAACAGTCAGCAAGCCTTTCTGAATGGCAACATAAGGAATGGCATGCACTAAGTCGCGCAGTGTAATACCAGGCTGCATTTCACCTTTAAAGCGCACCAGTACCGACTCTGGCATATCCAGTGGCATTACACCAGTCGCTGCGGCGAACGCCACTAAACCTGAACCTGCCGGGAACGAAATACCAATCGGGAAACGGGTGTGAGAGTCACCACCGGTACCCACAGTATCTGGCAGCAACATGCGGTTTAACCAGCTGTGGATAATACCATCGCCCGGACGCAGTGAGACACCGCCACGGTTCATAATAAAGTCTGGCAGAGTATGATGCGTATCCACGTCAACCGGCTTCGGATAAGCGGCAGTGTGACAGAACGACTGCATCGTCAGATCGGCAGAGAAACCTAAACAGGCTAAGTCTTTTAACTCGTCACGGGTCATAGGGCCAGTGGTGTCTTGCGAACCTACGGTAGTCATCTTCGGCTCACA
Source organism: Alishewanella sp. HH-ZS (assembly GCF_001704375.1). Lineage (NCBI taxonomy): Bacteria > Pseudomonadati > Pseudomonadota > Gammaproteobacteria > Alteromonadales > Alteromonadaceae > Alishewanella > Alishewanella sp. HH-ZS. The sequence continues at coordinate 5,267 of NZ_LZEJ01000002.1, forward strand.
GTAAGTACCCGGACGTACACCTTTCACGCCGCAAGCTTTACCGACCATTTTCTGCGCCAGCGTAAAGCCTTTGCCAGTATCAGCTTTGGCTTGTGGACGACGGAATTTGTCAGAGGCCGCTAAACCTAAGAACTCACGGGCACGGTCAGTTAAACCACGGCCGATAATCAGTGGAATACGGCCACCGGCACGCACTTCATCAATTAATACGTCAGTTGCCAGGCTGAATTCAGCCAGCACTTCGCCACTGCCATGACGCACGATTTTGCCTTCGTACGGCAGAATGTCGATCACATCGCCCATCTCGAGCTTGCTGACATCAACCTCAATTGGCAGTGCACCTGAGTCTTCCATGGTATTGAAGAAAATCGGCGCAATTTTACCGCCTAACACAAAGCCGCCACCGCGCTTGTTCGGTACGTATGGAATATCGTCGCCCATAAACCACAGCACTGAGTTAGTCGCTGATTTACGTGATGAACCGGTACCGACTACGTCACCGACATAAGCCAGTGGGAAACCTTTTTGTTTCAGCTGTTCCAACTGCTTGATCGGGCCAACAGTACCAGGCTGATCCGGCTCGATACCTTCACGGCTGTTTTTCAGCATGGCTAACGCATGCAGCGGGATGTCAGGACGTGACCAGGCATCCGGTGCAGGTGATAAATCGTCAGTGTTGGTTTCACCGGCGACTTTAAATACGGTAACAGTAATTTTCTGCGCCAGCTCTGGCTTGGCTTCAAACCATTCGGCGTCAGCCCAGCTTTGCAGTACTTGCTTGGCGTACTGATTACCGGCTTCGGCTTTCTCAGTGATATCGTGGAAAGCATCAAAAATCAGTAAGGTGTGTGACAGCGCCTTGGCGGCAACTGGCGCCAGCTTGGCATCGTCCAGCAGGCTGATCAGTGGCTCAATATTGTAACCACCCATCATGGTGCCTAACAGCTCAACGGCGCGCTCGGCGCTGATTAACGGGCTCTTCGCTTCGCCTTTGGCGACTGCCGCCAGGAAACCGGCTTTAACATAAGCGGCTTCGTCTACACCAGGCGGTACCCGGTTGACCAGCAGATCTAATATAACCTCTTCCTCGCCTTTTGGCGGGTTCTTTAATAATTCAACTAAGGCAGCAACTTGCTCAGCATTTAAGGGCTTAGCCGGGATACCCTGGGCGGCGCGTTCCGCCACGTGTTCACGATATTCTTGTAACACAGTTATGTCCTCTTGGTCGTTGCTTGCAGTCTGGTCACTGCAACGTCATTCCGGTGAATGAATGGGCTCAATTATAAGAAAGATCAGAGCAAAAGCATATTAACACTAATGCACACACACTTATAATGGTTATAAATTTGCTGAATACAAAGCGTCAGGCAGGTAATTTTAATTTATAGTGGTCTGACCAAGGCAGCAAAAAGCCGTGGCACCTTGCGATTTCCAAGCAAGGTAACCACGGCTTGATTATAGTGACAGCGTGCTATGGATTACCAGATCTTAACGCGCTGCTCGACCGGTAAATACATCGCATCACCTTCTTTAATATCAAAGGCGGTATAAAACTCCGGCATATTGGGCAGCACACCAATGACCCGATAATGGGCTGGCGAGTGCGGGCCAGTGCTAAGCTGGCGACGCAGCGCTTCTTCGCGGAACTTGGTGCGCCAGATTTGGGCCCAGCTGATAAAGAAGCGTTGTTCACCGGTAAAACCATCCATCACCGGTGCTTGCTGACCATTTAGTGATAACTGATAGGCTTTCAGGGCTACCGTCATCCCGCCGAGATCACCGATATTCTCACCCAGTGCCACAGCGCCGTTTACATTAACGCCTGGCAGCGGCTCAAAGCGATTGTACTGACCAATCAGCTTGGCACCGCGGGCCTGGAACTGAGCCTTATCTTGCTCGGTCCACCAGTTACGCAGGTTACCGTCACCATCGTATTTAGCGCCCTGATCGTCAAAGCCATGGCCGATCTCATGGCCAATTACTGCACCGATACCACCGTAGTTTACCGCATCATCGGCCGCCATATTAAAGAACGGTGGCTGTAAAATCGCGGCCGGAAACACGATTTCGTTGTTTACCGGGTTATAGTAGGCATTGACCGTTTGCGGCGTCATAAACCATTCGTCTTTATCGATTGGTTTGCCCAGCTTGCTGACCATCTCATCATAGCCCCAGTGACTGGCACGGACAAAGTTACCCACTAAATCGTCGGCTTTGATCTCCAGCGCAGAGTAATCTTTCCACTTGTTCGGATAACCAATTTTCGGCGTAAACTTGCTCAGTTTTTCCAACGCCGCCACCTTGGTGTCTTCGCTCATCCACTCCAGTTCTTTGATCGACACCTCATAGGCTTTAATCAGGTTAGCGACCAACTCTTCCATCCGTGCTTTGGCGGCAGGGCTGAAATGACGCTCGACATACAGCTTACCAGTCAGCTCACCCAGTACCTGATCGGCAGCATCGACAGCGCGCTTCCAGCGCGGTTGTTGCTCCTGGATACCGCTTAGGGTAGTGCCATAGAACGCAAAACGACGATCAGCAAAGGCACTGCTCAGCTTATCGGCGTAGCTGTTAACCGTTTTAATGGTCAGGTAATCCTGCCAGCTTTGTAGATCGCTACCGGCAATCACCTGGCCTAAACCAGCAAAGTAACTTGGCTGACGCACAATAATATCGCTGACCTGAGCCAGTTTTACGCCCTCAGCATAGGCTGCCCAATCAAAAGCGCCCAGGCTATTATTCAGCTCTGTACTGCTGAGTTTATTGTAGGTCTTATCGGCATTACGGCTATCGAGACGAGTCCAGTGATGTTCTGCCAGCGCTTTTTCCAGCTGATACACCCGCTCTGCCGCGGCAGCCGCATCGCTATGGCCAGCCAGCGCAAACATATCCTGCAGATAGGCTTTATATTCACTGATAATTTTCAGTGAGGCTTCATCATCTTTAAAGTAGTAATCGCGATCCGGTAACCCCAGGCCGCCCTGATTTAAATACACCGCATACTGGGTAGAGTTTTTCGCATCGTTATTAACAAACCAGCTAAATGGAATGGCAATGCCATCGCGTTGCAAACGCGCGAACAGCGCAGGTAACTGGCCTTTATCAGTCAGACCCTTAATTGCCTCAAGCTGCGGTTGTAGTGGCGTTAAACCACGCTGTTCAATCGTCGCTTCATCCATAAAGCTGTTAAAGAAATGCCCCAACTTCTGCTCATCCGAACCTGCGGCTAAGTTAGTTTTCGCTGCCACTTCGTCAATAATGGCTTTTACCGCCTGCTGCGATTGATCAGCCAGAATATGGAAAGAGCCATAAGTGGCTTTGTCGGCAGGAATTTCAGTTTCAGCCAGCCATTTGCCATTTACCGCCAGGAAGAAATCCTGACCAAAGGCCACGCTTGAGTCAAAGTACTGGGTATCAATACCTGATACCAGAGCAGCCTGTTGCTGGGTAACTGCAGGTTTGGCCGCCGCACTTTGCTCGGGGGCATTTTGCTTACCACAGGCACTCAGGCCAAGAGCCAGGGCTACTGCACTGGCCACTAAGGTGATTTTTTTCATTGTAATATCCTGTTATACGCGGGGAAAAAAGTTAACGCTTCATCTTACGCCCTCTGTCTGGCCTTGCCAATTTGTGCCAGGCATAAAGTTGTAACAAAGTATGAGAAAGGCCTTAACTGCCGCGTTCCAGCGTAAAACCATGCTCGTCCTGCTCAAAAATGACATTGGCCCGCCCCACCAGCAGCGGATCGGGGATCCCTATCGCCGCCGCATCTTTGTTCTCGTATGGCAGGCGCTGTAACACGTAACGCATCGCATTAAGGCGGGCACGTTTTTTACAATCGGATTTAATCACCGTCCAGGGCGCATAGCTGGTATCAGTTGCAGCAAACATCGCTTCTTTGGCCTGAGTGTAGTGATCCCATTTATCCAAGGATGCCAGATCGATTGGGCTTAACTTCCACTGCTTTAACGGATGCGCTTCACGCTCAGTAAAGCGGCGCCGCTGCTCGTCGCGACTGACCGAAAACCAGAGCTTAATCAGATGAATGCCGCTACGCACCAGTTGGCGCTCAAAGTCTGGCGCTTGCCGCATAAATTCCTGATACTCCTCATCACTGCAAAAACCCATTACCCGTTCAACCCCTGCTCTGTTGTACCAGGAGCGGTCAAATAATACGATTTCCCCCCGGGTGGGTAGCTGTGCCACATAACGCTGAAAATACCACTGCCCCTGCTCAACCGTAGTCGGCTTCTCGAGCGCGACCACACGGGCGCCACGCGGATTAAGATGCTCCATAAAGCGCTTGATGGTACCGCCTTTGCCTGCCGCATCCCGCCCCTCAAACAGGATCACCAGCCGCTGGCCGCTGGCTTTAACCCAGTGCTGTAACTTTAATAGTTCGACTTGCAGCTGATATTTCTGCTGTTCGTAGCTTTTGCGACTTAAGCGGTTTTGGTAAGGGTAGCCGCCACTGCGCCAATCAGCGGCCAATTGCAGGTCGGCTTTCAGACGGCGTTTTTCTGACTGCGCGGATTCGCCCTTAAGTAATGCCTTACTCAGCTGAGTCAGATCGTCAGGTGACAAGCCTTCCAACATCGCCAGTAAATGCTCGGATAACTGGTGCAAATCGCCAGCCGCACGGGCGGCAATAATGTCTTCAAGCGCCACTGCCTTGGCCTGCTGACTGGCGCTAAGCCTTTGTGTCACCCGTTCAGTTTGCGGATCCTGCACTGTCGTCTCAGCCTGGACTTTCTCGGTCATCATATCTCCTACGCGCTGTGTTAAGTGGCAACCTCGCATTGATAACAACTGGGTGAGCGCGGGCAGCTGCCGCCCCGGGCGCAAATCAGTTGTGCGGGTTTATTCATGCTACGGCTAACCCAGTTGATATTCAGAATATTGGCCACCCGCTTCAAGGTGGTTTGAATATTTTGCGGCACAGTAGCAGCGCCACCATAACTGATACAACGCGCCTTCATCTCCTGCGCCAGCGCATCGGCATCCAGCCCCTGGGCCGCCAAAGCCGGATTCAAATCAATACCAGCACATAATACATGGTCATTACCGGCCAAATCTTTGACCTTGGTCGACTCACAGCAATAAATTCTTGGTTGTCCCTGCACATCCAGTAAAGATAGCTGCGCCGCACTCCCCGACTCTTTTACCTCAAACATCCGGAATACCGCCCAGTGTTGGCAGGGGTCCTGGACCTGTCGCATATTGCCCCAGGGCAGCGGGATACCATTGCCGCGATACACTGCCTTTAACTTACCGGGGCTGTAAGCATCAAAATAGTGCCAGTGCGGATAGGGTGACACCGCCGTCATTCGCCGCATCGCCACCGAAGCCGACACTTCAGCCTGCAAGTGACTGGCAATTTCGTAGCCACGCCGCTCCAGCAACTGCCGGAATGGCTGTTTCGGGCACAGCAGCGCACCGGCAAAAAAGCTCGACTCAAAGTCGCGCCAGGCATGCAAAATGTCCTGCGGTGCCATGCTACTGCTGTCAGCAAACACATCGTCATGCGCCCCGCCGACTGCCATGGAGCTTTTCACGCCATCTTTGTTATGCAGTACCGCATGGCCAATGTGCACCGCCAGTTCATATTTTAGCCGGGTTGGCCATTGCTGCAGGATGCGGTGCAAATGCAAACTCTGCGGTGGCACAAAAAACGAGGTCTGAATATTATTCGAGCGGACGCCCAATTCGTCGATTAGCTCACGCGGCGCTTCATCAAACCAGTGAATACTCAGGCCCAGTTGTTTGACAATGGCCAGCAATTCGTCAACCGATAACGGTAGCCGCTTTAAACCCACTTCTTCAGCGGCCCGCTCCAGCTCAGGAAAGTGATTCTGGTGATGCTCCTGATGAGCACGAATTAGTAACTGTGCAAACTGCCGGCCACTGGTGCCGGTTTGCGACAACAACTCTGGAATGGCAATTTGCAGAATATCGCCGCTAAACAAGAAGCCTGGCTCCAACGGCATACCATTTAAGCCACCTTTGCTTTGCTTCGGTAGCACCAGATCCTGCTCCTCCGCTTCGCCATCCAAAAACCAGTGCAGCTCTTTTTGAAACACCTGCGCAATAACTTCCAACATCTCGACGGCCGGTACCCGCTTACCACGTTCGATCATCGATAAATAAGACACCGAGGGCGCCGCCTCCGGATTCAGCCGCACACAACGGGTCGATAGGTCTTCAATAGTTAAGTTATTGCGTTTACGCAAGTTTCTTATTTTAGTGCCCAAAAAATGGGACTTACGCAGCAGGCTTTTGTTGATTTTCATTTTGTAAAATTCACAGTGTAAAATTTTTATTGTGAAATTATGCTTAAAACTAATCTAGACTAGATTTCAAGCAATAGCAAAAGCTAGTGCCAAAACTAAGCCTTATCAGAGGCAAAATACCGACCCTACCCGATGAGGAACACAAGATGACAACTTTAGCTAACCCACTGCAGCAGGAGCTGCATATCCAGCAGCAAATCCAATTGATCACCGAGCTGAACCAACAGCATGTGCGCCAGGTCATGGATTACTCAAAAGGTTTTCTGGACAAAACCTTCCCACTGGCCCGGGGTTCGCATAAAGATGTCGCCAGCTATGTGGTGTACTACCAGCAACTACTGGCGTTTTTTCAGGATGGCAGTACCAGCGGTTTAAAAGAACCGGCACAATTTATTGCCCTGATTGGTCACCGCGAAGCACCGGAAGCGCTGTTGCTGCAGAATGAAGAGCGCCATGTTGAATTGATCCTGAACCGGCGCGGGCTACAGGGTAGCCAGGATCCGGCTGGCATTGACGATATTCAGCTGCAAACCACCACGCCGGACTGCAATTGGTTCAGCCTGATCAGTGGTCGGCAGATCAGCTGCCGCAGCCGGGCGGAAAAAAGCTTTACCGCCAAAGACGGTCAACCCTTTCAACTTTAAGCTGCTCCGGCAACCTGCGGCGGTTGCCGGCGTCTTACTCCGGGGTTAAGCTGTGTGCATCTGCTTGACGTGAGATCTGGCCTAACCCTGAATGCTTGAACTTAAACACCTGAAAACACTAACAACACTGGCAAAAACCGGTAGTTTACAGGCGGCGGCGTTGGACCTCTGTGTTACCCAATCCGCCCTCTCCCATCAACTAGGACAGTTAGAGCAACGGCTTGGACAGACGTTATTTCAGCGTAAAAGTCAGCCGCTGCAGTTTACGGCCAGCGGCCAGGCATTACTGGAATTGGCACAACGGGTGCTGCCTGATGTGGCAAACACACTCAGACAGTTACAGCAGCCTGGCGACACAAACGCCACTTTAGTACTAAGTGTGGAGTGTCATGCCTGTTTTCACTGGATCCTGCCGGCACTGCGTCTGTATCGCCAGCAAAATCCGGCACTGACCATCACCCTAAGCCATGAAATTGAGCATGATGCTGTCTCCAGTTTATTAACTGGCGAGCTGGATATTGTGCTAACCACCGATCTGCGCCAAGCCGACAAGTTACAGGTTTATCCGTTATTTGAGTTGGAGTTAGTGTTGTTGGTGAGCCCGGATCATCCGTTGGCTCAGGCAGAGCAGATTACACCGGCGCTGCTGCAGCACGAGGTGATCCTAAGCTATCCGATCCCGGCTGAGCGGCAGGACTTATTCCGCTGTTTTATGCCGGATCTCAGCTTTAAAGGTCAACTCAAAGCTGTCGCCCAAGGCAGCCAAATTGTGCAATTGGTCGCAGCGGGCCAGGGCATTGCTGCCCTGCCGCGCTGGATGGCAGAACCCTTTGCCAGTCAGGGCCTGTTGGTAAGTAAAACCCTGGGTACTGCCGGCTTATGGCGCCCGATGTATTTGCTGCACCGACCTAATCAGGCCCCTGCCAGCGCACTTGCTGCTCTGGCAGAGGTGCTGCGGCAAGCCGCACCAGAGTCAACCCGCCCGGTGCAACTCCCAATATAATTCAGGCTCCCGCAGGAGCCTGATTGCTGAGCCGGTTATCACAACAGGTGTTATTCCGCAGCCTGCTGCGCAACCTGAGTTGACGCAATACCATTGATGCTCATGGTCAGGCGTTGCAGATTTGCCACCGTCAGCTCTGAATTGTCCAGCTTAACCGCCAGCATCAGATCCTGCAGCGCAGCCACTTTGTCACCGGCCATCAGGTTCATTACGGCTCTGTTATTCAGTGCCAGTGCCCGCATCTCGCGTTTAGCGGAGCGCGGCACGGCCTGCAAGGTACCGGCACGCTGCACGGCTTCAGTACAGGCTGCCTCGGCTGATGCGAAGTCAGCTGTGCGGCTGTACGCGACACACAGGCTTAACTGGCGGAAGAACGGATCCGTATCGGCCTGACGGGGGCTCACCGCCTGTTCGATCCCCGCTTTAAACTGCCCGGCTTTAATTAACTCGGCGCCCGGTGCTTCTTCCGGCAATCCCATCTGGTACGCATTACCCGCCGCAGAAGCGAGCAATGGACTTGACGACAACATTACTACCGCCAAACCGGCTAATAATTTACGCGTTGAAAAAGTCATGTCTGGTCTCTCCTGCAAAATTGATTTAAGTGCCTGCTTAGTGGCACGTAATAAAATTACAAGATCACGCTATTTCTGACAAACGAGAAGAACTAAACGAATAGGTTAGAAAATTTAACTTATCAGACCACTTGGCGCAAAAGCAACAAAGGCAAACAACAACAACACAAGAAAATCAAATGCATATGGCACTTCAGCCCAGAAAGAATGGATATACAGCACGCTAAACAAAGCAATACAAACTGTAATTTTATTACAAAAATAATAGTAGCAAGCGTCAGTGATGGCGCTCAGACGCTTGGTCAGGTTGCTTTTACTGGCTACTCTGCTATGGTATGCGCAAGCTGGCACTCTGCCAGCTGTACTTTAACGGAGTATCGTCTTGTTCAGGCCCATCCGGTCGTCTTTAAAGAGTTTTAGTACCGCCTTCCAGCTTTAAGCCGGGTGCGCGCTGTCGCGCCCGGATCCAATACCAGCTTGTTAGCCCATACCCTTATTCGCCAACAAATTTGATCTATGGAGAGCCCGATGACAGGTCGTGCCACCCTGAAGAATTTTCCATTATCCCGCCTGGAACGCTATTTACTCAGTGCCAGCTGGTTCCCGCTGCACAAAGCACGTAAACCAACCACTCTGTTGCGGACACTGGGTACACCTCAGGTGCCACGCGGTATTAAAGGTCAGCTTAGCGCCGCACCCGGCCATTCAATACAACTGATCGCGCTACCAGAAGGCGAAAGTTGCTGGCTAACACTCAGCACAGAGCATACGGCCAGCTCAGATGATAACCCGCTGTCGATTTGGTCGCCACTCGGGCAGGCCCTACTGGGCAAAACCTGTGGTGACCTGGTGCAGGTAAAAGTATTTCGCCGTACTTTAACGTTTATCGTCGGCGACATTCTGAGAGTCAAGCAAACCGATCGAGGTTAAGATTGGGGGGCGGCTGCCTGGAGGCAGCCTGGCTTTAATCCAACAATAGTTGCAGCTCTGGTGGTAAAAACGGCTTACCGGCTGAATTAACGGCGGTACCGGTAATAAAGGCATCCAGCATCAGCTTCTGATCGCGACTGCGCCACACTTGTTGCTTAAAACCAAAGCGTAAGCGCGATACCGGCTGATACTGAGTAGTGATATAAAATTGATCGCCACTGGTCAACGACGCCTTATAGTCCAGTTCGGCACGCACCACTACTAAATTGACCTCGGCTTTGGCCAAGGCCGCAAAATCAATCTGCCGGCTGGCTAAAAACTCATGCCTGGCATGCTCCAGATAATTAAAATAGACGGCATTATTCACTATGCCCTGCATATCGCATTCGTAATCGCGGACTTTAAACTCGGTTTTATGCATCAGCAGCTCCCTGGTTGCAAAAGCTGCATGCTAACAGCCAACCGCACAATCTCCAAGTCAGGCCAGTTTGGGTGACAAGCCAACCGGCGCCACCGGCAGAAACAGCTGCGGTAATTTACGTGGCACTATATCCAATGCCGTTTTATAGCCCTGCAGATACAGCAACTGCTTCTGTGCCACCGTCAATTCAAAGTTCACCGCTGATACCTCACCGGTATTTACCACCACTGTATTGTGCCAGTATTCGGCATGAACATATTCACGTGACACGGCATTCATAAAGGTTTGGATCAGCATCTGCATATAGGACACGACCGGCAGGTAGCGGCTGGTGTGGATCGGCCGGGTTTCAGATTCACTTTTCAGCCGGAAACAAACCAGTGGCAGCCCCTGCCCCGACCAATCGCGGTGTAGCGCATCCTCAGACAGGATCACGCCATCAGTCAGCACCTTGTCCCGATAACTTTTAAACGAGAAAAACAGCGGGATCGACATCGAATAGCGGATTGCGGCCGATACTCTGACCTCCGGCGTCAACTGGCGGTTAAAAATCACCGGTCCACCGCCACTGATATCCGTTGCCAGCACATGCAAATCCAGCTCCAGATCGGCAAAGGTACGCTGCTCTAAACGGGTATCCAGCCACTGCTCAAAGCGGTTGCCATTACAGAGGCCGCCGGTGCGTAATAAGGTAGTAAGCGAGATCCCTTTGAAGTAACGAAAGTCCGTATCCAATGCCAGCTGTTCAATCCGCTTTAACGGCCAGCCGGCGGCATAAAAAGCCGCCACGATACTGCCACCCGATACGCCGACTAAATGCCGGTAACTGAGATTCAGTTCATTCAAGGCTTGCAGAATACCGATATGGCAACTCAGGCGGGTACCACCACCAGACAAAATAGGAACAATTTCTGACGCGTTCAGCACTGACATCAAAGCCACCTTAGCAGCAGTATTTCCTCAAGTATGGTGAAACATTGAAAGCTGTCCAGTAACAGATATTTTTGCAGCCACTAAACCTTTTCCTTAAGGCGGACGACTAAGCAAGAAACCCATAATTAGTAACAGGCATGCCTGCAACAGAACAAACGTTATTACAACGAGCTCAACGAGGCGACCAAAACGCCTTCGCTCAACTCTACCAGCAGAGCGTTGGCCGGGTTTATGCGATCGCCTGGCGTTTACTGGCAAACCGCGCCCGGGCAGAAGAGGCGGTGCAGGAAACCTTTTTAAGGGTCTGGCAACAATTACCTGGCTTTCGGGGCGAGAGTGCTTTTAGCAGTTGGCTACACCGCCTGGCCGTCGGGACCAGTATCGATCTGTGGCGCAAGGATAAAGGCTTAAGGCTGGAAGACGGCGAGTCGCTGCCGGAGCTCGGTTATTGCCCCGCCGAACAAGGTGAGCAGCAACAGCAATTGGAAAGTGCGATTCAACGTTTACCAGCTCAGGCCAGAGCCGTTTTTGTGTTGTACGCATTGGAGGGTTATCCCCATCAGGAGATTGCCACCTTAATGAATATTGCCGAAGGCAGCAGTAAAGCCCACTACCACCGCGCCCGGCAATTATTGCAGGAGTATCTGAATGAGCACTAAGCAACTCGATGATTTGCTTGCCACTCTGCCACATGAGCGGCAACCCGAACGGGATCTGTGGCCTGAAATAGCCGCCAGGCTTGCACCACGGCGACAGTCGCGTCACTTCGGCAAACTGGCAATAGCCGCGTCGGTACTGCTGATGCTGCTCTTTAGCTGGCAATGGTCAGAGCGCACCGAGCCTGTGCTGGCCTGGCAGCAGCAGGAACAGCAATGGCAACAGGCGCTAAGCCAACAACTGGCAGAGCTGCAACAGGTCAATCCGGCCTTTGGCGACTGGCAATGGCAGCTGCAGCTGTGGCAACAAGCCATTAATCAGGTGAAAGTGGCACTGAATTTTTACCCGGACGATCCCGGTTTGCAACACAAACTGGCCTCACTCTATCAACAACAGCTGTCTTATGTTGACTGGCTGGCCTCGACATCTTACTAAAGGAGCACACCATGAAATTAATACAACTCGGCGCAGGCCTTTGTTTACTATTAGCCAGTAGCCTAAGCCTGGCCGACGGCCGGCAAAGTATCAACGAAGTCCGCACCGTCAGCCCGAATGAGCAGATCAGCCTGGAGGTAATGCGCGGCAAGGTTGAGATCCGTGGCACCAATAGCAACCAGTTCCGGGTGTCCGGTAAGCTGGATGAAAAAGCGGAAGGCTTTACCCTCGATTCCAAGGGCGGCTTTACCGGCTTTATCGTGCAGATGCCCCGGCAGTTACGGGAGCAATATCAAGAAAAAGCCCAGGGTTCAGAGCTTGTTATCGAATTACCGCTGGGCAGCTCCGTATCCTTTAAAGGCGTGAATGTCGATGTCAGCCTGACCCAGGTGAACGGCGGCGTGGAAATCAATACCGTCAATGGCGATATTACAGCAGCGCAATTGGATGGCCGGGTCGAGTTGGCGACCGTAAACGGTGCCATTAAAAGCCAGGCATTAAATGGTCAACTGCGCCTGCGGTCGGTAAACGGTAAAATTAGCGATCAAGGCGCGACCGGGCGTCTGAGTGTGGAATCCGTAAACGGCGAAATAACGCTCAAGAGCAAACCACAAGAGCTGATGGTAACCGTCGTGAATGGCGAAGTGGATTTGGAATTAACCGATACCGCGCAACTGGAGATCTCTTCGGTAAACGGTAACGTCGAATTGGAGCTAAAAAACCAGAATGCGCCGCGTATTAAAGGCTCTTCAGTTAGTGGCAAATTCGAGCTGAAGCTAGCCGCCAATCTGGATGCCGCAGTCAGCCTGAAAACATCTGCTGGCGGCAGTATTAAAAACAGCCTGACCGCCGATCAACCGAGTCGCGCGAAGTACGGTCCAGCCAGCAACTTACAGTTTACCAGTGGTAAGGGCCAGGGCGTGATTGATATTAATACCGTCAGTGGCCGGATTGAGCTAAAGAAAAACTAAGTTCGTTTAGTATTTCTAACGCCCACTAAACATCTTTCTTGCAGGCCTAACCCAAAACGGTTAGGCCTGTTATGACAATCATCCTACGACAACAATACTTTTTAAAACATTTTAGAAATAAGATATAACTTTTAGCTATATGTAAAAACTGTACAGCTAAAGTGACATCGCTTATTACAGCGAGGTTAGCGGCTGATGATGCTTTTTTGAGCGGAATGAAAAAAACCTTTTTCAGAAACGCTGTGCCGATCATGGTACTAAACAGCCCACCATGCTAAGTCTTTATCCATTTACAGCCCACCACCTTTTCTCTTAAAACTAGTAACAGATGTTGCTGTGGTTTTACAGCATGTGGTCATCCGTCCAGGGAACTCATAACAAGAAACAAGGTAATACTATGCCGAAGAAATATTTCAAACTAAATGCGTTTGCACTGCTGTGCCTACCCGCAGCATTGTTAACAAATGCCGCAAACGCAGACGATAACAACCAATATCAGGATGGCCCGGTTACCCGGGTTATTGTTAAGTATAAAGAAAGCCAGACCGATAATCTGACACGCAGTCTGCCGGCAGCCGTCGCTCAACAGCGCCGGGCTGAGCGGATGCAGGCCAAAGCTGAGCGTTTTAGTCAGCGTGCCGGCAAGTCAGTGAAGTTTGTGCGGGAAACCGCATTGGAACGCCATGCGGTATTTAGCGCCGATCGTCGCCTGTCGGCCAAGGAAACAGCGGCACTGCTCAGTCAACTGGCAGCAGATGATGAAGTAGAATTAGTCGAAGAGGATGTGCTGCTACAAGCAGCTCTGACTCCAAACGATACCCAGTATGCCAACCAATGGCATTACTATGAGAATACCGGCGGTATTCGCGCCCCGGCAGCCTGGGACAGAGCCACAGGTCAAGGTGTAGTCGTGGCGGTACTGGATACCGGCTACCGGCCACATGCGGATCTGAATGCCAATATTCTGCCTGGCTACGATATGATCTCCGATACTTTTATCGCCAATGATGGCGGCGGCCGTGACAGCGATGCCCGCGATCCGGGAGACTGGACCAATGCCGGCGAGTGTGGCGGCGGTCAACCAACCTCCTTCCGCGCTTCCAGCTGGCACGGTACGCACGTGGCCGGTACCATTGCAGCTGTTACCAACAATAACACCGGGGTTGCCGGCGTTGCTTATAACGCCAAGATCGTACCGGTGCGGGTATTAGGTAAGTGCGGTGGTTATACCTCTGATATTGCTGACGGTATTATCTGGGCAGCCGGTGGCACTGTGTCGGGCGTACCGGCTAACGCGAATCCAGCCAGTGTCATCAATATGAGTCTGGGTGGCTCTGGTAGCTGCTCCAGCACCACTCAGAATGCGATTAACCAGGCGCGCAGCCGTGGTGCTGTCGTTGTTGTTGCCGCCGGTAACAGCAACTCAAATGCGAATAACTTTAACCCGGGTAACTGTGCCGGCGTGGTTAACGTCGCCGCAACCAACCGTCAGGGCGGTCGCGCCAACTACTCTAATACCGGTACCAGCGTTGATGTTGCGGCCCCGGGTGGTCAGATGACCTCAGCCAATGACCCAAATGGCGTACTGTCTACCTATAACTCTGGCAGCACTACACCGGGCAACGACAGTTACGGCTACAGTCAGGGTACCTCTATGGCCGCGCCACACGTTGCCGGTGTTGCTGCACTGATTAAGCAGGTGAAACCCTCCGCCACTCCGGATGAAATTGAAACCATCCTGAAAAATACCGCCCGTAGCTTCCCGGCAACCTGCAGTGGCTGTGGTACCGGCATTGTCGATGCCAATGCCGCTGTACAAGCTGCTCAGGGGTCTGGCGGCTCCGGCGGTGGCGGTACTGTGCCCAATCTGTCTGCCACCACCAATAACTGGCTACACTACACTGTCACGGTACCTGCTGGTATGCGGACGCTCACCGCCAGTATTTCCGGTGGTACCGGCGATGCTGATCTCTATGTTCGTCGCGGCGCCAGACCGACTACCACGACTTACGATTGCCGGCCCTATCTGCAAGGAAACAATGAAACTTGCAATATAAGTAACCCAGCTGCTGACGTATGGCACGTTAGTATCCGTGCTTACAGCAGTTTCAGCGGTGTGACCCTGACAGTGAGTTACAATCCGTAACTTAAGTCAGTACCAGATAAGTACGTGACAACGGTAGCGCAAGCTACCGTTGTTTTTTAAAGCAAAGGTAAAGGCTCCCTAGTCAGCAAAGCTGATTTTACCCATAGTAATGGCTGGCATCGCACGACTGGTCGCGGTAAAGGTGTCAGAGCTTCCGGCAACACTTTCATTCGCCAGCAAGGCAAATAACACGGCTTCTTTGGCGTCAGGCAAAATCGCCAGTTCAGCAGTGGTTCGCAGCGGAAACTGTGGCAGTTGCTGCTGTATTTGCCGCATTAACAGCGGGTTATGGATACCGCCGCCACTGGCGTAAATAACTGTAGGCGCTGTTGATGCCGATAGCTGCTGTACTAAACGCACAATGGCTGTCGCACTAAAGCAGTTTAACGTGGCCAGCACATCTGCCGGGCTTAGAGCAACACAGCCACTTTGTTGCTGCGCGCACTGCAGGTACTGCAAATTAAACACTTCAGGCCCGGTGGTTTTAGGCAAACTCAGGCTGAAAAACGGATGCTGCAGTAGCGCCGCTAATAATGCCGGCGCCACCTTACCACTGCTGGCGATTCTGGCATCGGCATCATATTGCAAGGCAGGGTAATGCTGCCGGACATAGGCATCCATTATGGTATTTCCCGGTCCGAGATCCGTACTAAATACTTTGTTCAGATCGGCATCTGCCGGCAAATAGGTAAGATTAGCAATACCACCGATATTCAGCAGAATACGGTTTTCCTGTGCCGAGCCAAAGAGTAAATAATCACCATAGGCCGCCAGCGGTGCGCCTTCGCCGCCAGCCGCGATATGCTTTTGCCGAAAGTCACTGACGGTAATAATGCCGGTATGCACCGCGAGATGATCACCATCTCCCAGTTGCAAGGTAGCATTGCCCCACTCCGGGTCCTGATGCTGCCGCAACGGGCAGTGATAGACGGTCTGACCGTGACTGGCGATCAGGTCCACCTCTGATGCCGGTATCTGCCAGTCGCGTAACGCCTGATTGATCATAGCCGCATGCTGCAGGGCAATCCACGGATGTAATAGCGTCAGTTGCTGTAAATCAACCTGCCGTTTGGCGAATACCGCCTGCACCCGGCTGCGAAATTCATCCTGATAAGGCACGGTGATAAACTGCTCGACGGTGACGCTGGTATGCTGGCCGCTACCACTAATTAAGCACAGCGCAATATCCAGCCCATCTAACGAAGTCCCACTCATTAAACCGATAATGCGGCGGCTGGGTTTGGCGGCCAGTTGATATAACTTGGTTATGTGACTATGCATGCGTAGCGCATCCTTAATTTTTTTCTAAAACAACAACACCAGGCGCCGCTTTCGTTCGTATACTTACGCCGTACACTGTTATCACTCAGTGCTAACCCATACTACCCCAGAACCATGAACGGAGAAAATGATGATTAGTTATGTAACCTTAGGTGTCAGTGATATTGCTGCAGCCCGCAAGTTTTATGGTGATTTACTGGGTGAGCTTGGGGCCAAAACCTTGTTGAATATGGATCGAATCACTTTTTTTGGTAAGAGCATGAAAGAACCCATGCTGGCTGTCTGTATTCCGTTCAATCAGCAAGCCGCAACGCCAGGTAATGGCAATATGGTGTCTTTGGCTCCAGGCTCAAAAGCAGCGGTTGATCAGCTGTATCATAAAGCCATTGCGCTGGGTGCCACTTGCGATGGTGCACCGGGTCAACGCATTCCAAATACCTTCTACGGTGCCTATGTAAAGGATGCCGATGGTAATAAACTTTGCTTTTGCCATTTCGGTTAAGCATGCAGATTAACGCCGATTTTAGTGCCCGGGTAGTGCTGTTGCCGGGCCAACAACAGTTTGTGCCATCCCCTCTGCCCGGTGTAAGCCGGGTGATGTTAGACCGTGCTGGTGACGAAGTCGCACGCGCTACCAGCCTGGTACGTTATGCAGCAGGCTCAGGTTATAGCAGCCACCGCCATGATGGCGGTGAAGAAATATTGGTGCTGGACGGCATCTTTTCAGATGAACACGGCCACTATCCGGCTGGCAGCTACCTGCGCAATCCGCCTGGCAGTAACCACCAGCCCTACTCTGAGCAGGGGTGTCTGCTGCTGGTAAAACTCTGGCAATTTGCCGCTGACGATCACACTAAGCTGGTCATTGATACCAATAATAGGAGCTGGCTCCCCGGTTTAGTGCCTGGGCTAAGTGTACTGCCTTTACATGAGCATAACGGTGTTAACACCGCCTTAGTGCGCTGGGCCGCCAATACCCAATTTAACCGCCACACCCATCCCGGTGGCGAGGAAATCCTGGTGCTGGACGGTGTTTTCCGCGATGAGTTTGCGGAATATCCCAAGGGTACTTGGTTGCGCAATCCCCGCTATAGCAGCCATACCCCTTTTACTGGCGAGACTGGCGCCCTGATCTATGTTAAAACCGGACACTTAGGCGCCAATTTACTGGGTGACAAATTTATCGCTGCCTTTAGTTAAGGTCGTGATTGCCAGCTGTTGCTTTTTTGTGCTAGATTTTGCGCCCTTTTCTGATAAAGCTAGCCTGTGATGGATTTGTTAACACTCACTATTGTCAATGCCTTTATCGCGCTGGTGGCAACCGCCGTGCTGGTATTGCAGGATAGTGCAGATCGGCAATTCCGTTACCAGCGCTATTTTGTGTTGGCCGGCCTGTGCATGCTGCTAAACGCCAGTTTCAGCGCCTTGCGCTATGCCGGTTACCCCCTGCCGTACTGGTTGTTTCCAGCCCTGACCAACAGCCTGAGTGTTGGCGCCAGCCTGGCATTGGCTGCAGGTATTCACCGCCATTTGCAAAAACCCGGTAAACGCTTTGGTTTATTGCTGGTGTTTATGCTGATTTATGCCCTGCATTTTGTCGACTATATCAGCAACAACCTTGGGTACCGGATGCTTCTCAATATCCCGATAGTACTGCTGGTTAATTTCTGGTGTATTGCCATGCTTTGGCAGGCCCGGCATTCAGAACTGGGTAAGGTCTATCTGGCGTTTATGGCGACCTTTATCTTTAATATCCTGCAATTTGGAGGGCGATCTACTTACCTGCTACTGGAGCAAACCCAGGTTCTTAATACAAACTATAGCGCTCTGGTGCATAGCATAGGTTTTTTCTGCCTGACGGTTTTCGCCATTCTGATTTTTTGCTGCATTATTATGCTTAGCCACCGACAACAAAAACTGATGTTACAGCAACTATCTGAGCGCGATGCGCTAACCGGCTTATTAAACCGCCGCACCCTGGACCTCAGGCTGGCAGCCGAATTTAATCGTTGTCAGCGCAAGGGCAGCAGCTTAAGTTTGCTGTTGCTGGATGCTGATCACTTCAAGAAAATTAACGATACCCTTGGCCATGCTGCCGGCGATCAGGCAGTACAGCATATCGCGCGGATCGCCGATCAACAGCTACGCGATTATGATCTGTTGTTTCGCTTTGGTGGCGAAGAGTTCTTACTTTGCTTACCGGATACCGACCATTCTACAGCGCTACAGATCGCTGAGCGGCTGCGTCACAGCATCGAAAAGCAAGCAGTGCAGGCAACAGAGCCCTTTACGCTCACCGTGAGTATTGGCGTGGCCAGTAGCCCGGGAACGGCAGATTGGCAAAGCTTGCTAAAGCATGCCGATCAAGCGCTTTATATGGCAAAGTTCCGCGGCCGCAATCAGGTACAAAGCTTTTCCGCCGTCAAATTAGAACATGCCACTGCTATCTCGGACTAATCACAGCCAAAATCCAGCAGCAAATGTTTCTTTTTTAGAAAAATGAGCTAAGATACCTCTTATTAAGCACAGCATTAATTATCTTATTCTGTTAGTCTTGGATTGATCTAACAGGGGTACTACGTATATGGACATACTCACCCTCGCCATGGTGAACCTTTTTATCGGCCTGGCCGCCGCCGGCAGCTTGCTGCTGTTGTGTTACCAATATCCTGCCGCACGCTATATCCGTTATTGGTTTTGCGCCGCCTGTTGCCTGGTTAGCAGTGCACTGTTAGGTAGTCTGCTGCAATTAGGCGTGGCTGTACCGTACTGGCTGCTCCCGGCTGCCAATAATGTCGCTGTTGCTGGCATCCATTTATTTATACTGGCCGGACTGGCCAAGCTGCTGCATTTAAGACTACCCCTATTTGTTGTGCTGTCGGTTTGCGCAGCCTACTATTTGTTTCATTTCAGTCTGTTCGCCCAAGCGGCTCTGAGCAATCGGTTGCTGGTCGCATTTCCGCTAATTATAAGCGTGAACCTTGCAGCGCTTTGGGTGATTTATCGCCGTTTTGATACGAGTCTAAAACTACCATTAACGCTTTTTACTGTCGCTTTGGTATTTAACATCGTCCAAATCAGTATCCGGTATTCGCTATTACTGGCAGAACCATTGCAGCTGCCCTTACCCTTCTCTACTCAGCACATTCATAGTCTGGGCTTTTTTGCCCTGACAACTTTTGCACTACTTAGCTTCAGTGCTAGCTTACTTACTGTGTACCGTAAACAACAACTACTGTTAGAGTACTATTCAGATCATGATGCTCTGACCGGCTTACTTAACCGTCACCATATGGAGCAGCGACTAAAGGGTGAAATTCAGCGCTGCGTTCGCGCTAAGGATCGCTGTAGCTTTTTACTGTTCGATATCGATTTCTTCAAACAGGTAAACGATACCTACGGCCACCTGACAGGTGATACGGTGTTGCGCCATGTGGCGGCCCTGGCCAAAAGTCATTTACGCCCTTATGACAGCCTGTTTCGTTATGGTGGCGAGGAGTTTTTACTCTGTTTACCGGGCACTGCCGCCGACGAGGCACTAAAAGTCGCAGAGCGTTTGCGCCAACATATCGACAATAGCATTATTGACGAGGTACCAGCGCTCAAACTCACCGTCAGTATTGGCATTAGCACCCTGGTTTCAGGGCAAAATTTCCACGAGCTGGTACAACAGGCAGATCAGGCTCTATATAGCGCCAAGCAACAGGGGCGTAATCAGAGCCTGCACTTTCAGGCAGCAAACAGTGATTAATCGCAAAGAACGGCAACAGGGTGGCGTACGGCCGCCTGAATTAAAGTTGACCGCAAGACAATTTAGGTTAATTATTAGGCAACGCGCACTGTGCCGCGCCCCTCTTATCAGGCGGATAACTATGCAAAAATACGCCTTACTTGCGCTGTTGCTATTATGTCGGCCCGTCTTTGCTCATTCCCCTTTGCTGCTCTGTTATGAATTACAGGAAAAATCGACCGTAGAAACCAGCCTGGGGATTGGACTAGAACAGATTTTTGAGTTTCAGGCTAAGGTTGTGGCTGATGCCTTACAAAGCCTGGCCGTGCCCTATCAATTACAACGACTGCCCTGGCGCCGCTGTCTGGCGGCGGCAAGCCGCGGTGAGCTAGATGGCGTGATCGGTGTCGGCTGGACTGCAGAACGCGATCTGGCATACCACTTCCCAAGATCAGAGCTGGGCCTGGACCCAAGCAAGCAATTACTGCATCTGAATTATTCTATCTATACCCGCACTGACAGCGTTCTGCAGTGGGACGGCCAGCAACTCACCGGAGTAGAACATGGCTTAGCAGCTCCCAAAGGTTATGTGGCAGAGCTGCGCCTGCAGCAGCTGGGGGTTTTGCGAGAGCTGGATGCAGCTCTGGAATCCGGCATTGATTTGGTTTTAAAGCACCGGCTGGATGGTTATGTCCTGCCGGATGAGGTGGCGGTAACGCAACTCAAAGGCCATCCCGAGGCCGACAAGATCCGTAAGCTCGAACCGCGGTTTATGGCACAGCCGCTTTTTTTGGCGTTAAGCCGCGAAAGTAGCAAGCTTAACGCAGAGCGACGCGCCCAGCTCTGGCAACAAATTGAATTGTCGCGGGAAAAGTTACTCAGTCAGGAATCGCAGTAGGCTGCAGCTGACACAAGTAGTGCCAGCCGCTAGCGACTGCGCAACCAAAGCCCCAGCGCTGTACTGTAGCCCAAGGATTTCGCCGTGACCTGCCCCTGAGCATCCAGCACATAGTAGGTTGGAAATGCCTGGATCTGATAATCGACCGCTAGTTGTTGATTACCCAACAATACCGGCACCTGTAAATCCAGATCGGCGACAAAGTCTGCCACCTGCTCTGCCGAATCATACTGTAAGGCAATGGCATAAACGGCCAGTCCGTCGTTATCGGCCTGCAGGTACTTCAGGTTAGGCATACTTAAGCGGCAGATGCCGCACCAGGGCGCAAAAAAATATAACAGGGTTTGCTTACCCTCCAGCTCAGCAGAGCGGAACAAAGCGCCGTCGGCCGCAATGGCAATAAAGGCTGGCGCGGGCGTACCGCTGGCTAATAATGGCCGCTCTTTATACCAGCTTAGGCCAAAAAAAATCGCCAGCGCTAATACGATACTTAGAATCCAGGATTTCATGCACAACTCTGCCAGACAACAATCATAGGCAGACTGTAGCCTGCTTTGCTGATCAAGATCCAGCCTGCCCCTGACAATTGGCTGAAGGCAATAGCAGTGCGACATATTGTCGCACCCGCTGGCTCATCACTTGTCAGGGTGCCGCTTTATCGCTACCGTAGGCAGGATATGGCTTACTCTATCAAGGACCTGTTATGCGTTTTCTGCCCGCTTTGATCTTGCTGCTTGGTTTCACGTCACCCCTTGTTGCCGCCGCACCCTTAGTATTAAAACAGGGCGAAGTACGGCTGCCGATGCCGGGCAGAACCGTCACCGCCGGTTACTTTACCGCAGAAAACAGTGCCAGCCATGAAGTGGAGCTGGTTAAGGCCAGCAGCCCGGCCTTTGCCCGGGTGGAATTGCACCAACATATCCGCCAGGACGACGTGATGCGGATGGTGGAAGTCGAGTCGATTAGTCTCGAGCCCGGTGCTACCCTGGTGTTTCAACCCGGTGGTTTGCATCTGATGCTATTCGAACCTCAGGTCGAACTGCGCCTCGGCGACAGCGTCCGGGTTTCGCTGTACTTCGCCGATGGCAGCAGCCAGGACTTTGAGCTGCCGCTGGCCGAAATGCCGCGCCGCTAGACATTTTAACGCCCAAGGCCCTCTTTCGCGCCGCAGGATGCCGCATGCTTAAAATTTGCCGTTGGCTACATAACTGGCTGGGCCTAATCCTGGTCATTCAGATTATCTGCTGGTTTTTGAGCGGCCTGGTGATGGCCATTATGCCGATTGAACAGGTGCGGGGTGAACATCTGCGCCAAACCCTGGCCAGCGACTGGCAAAGCGCTGCACTGGCTCCCGCCGCTGTGTTGGCGAAACATCAGGCCGGTGCCGGCCTGACGCTGAGCCAACGACTTATACTGCAGGAGCAGCAACTCGCCGCTATACCCGTCTATCTGGTGGCAGATCAGGGACAGTTATATCGCTATCACGCGGCCACAGGTGCCATGCTGGAACCATTAACCGAGCCGCAGATCCGGCAATTGGCAGCCGCCCAATATCTTGGCGCTGGCCAGTTACGACAAAGCCATTTTCTATCGCAGCTGCCAGCAGAAGTGAAAAATCTGACACCACCGCTGTGGCAGGTACAGTTTAGCGATGCCGACCACACCACCTTTTACCTGGATCCGGCAACCGGCCTAGTGCAGCGGGTCAGAACCCAGGGCTGGCGCATCTTCGACTTTTTCTGGATGCTGCATATTATGGATTACCGCGACCGCAGTAATTTTAATAACCCGCTGTTAATTAGCAGCGCGGCCGCAGCTTTGCTATTTACCCTCACCGGTCTGGTACTACTCTGGCAGCGGCTGCGCCCAAGACGGCGCTATACCGCATAGCACCCGGGCGTTTTACCGGCACCAGTGCGCTTATCCGGGCTGATAAATATACTTCTCGTCTTTCAAAATGCACGGGTGTTGGCTGCGTTCGTGAACTGGAGCGCCAGCCCGGCCCAATCACTTAGTATGGCTAAGCTCATGGGGATTCACGGCCTTGCCGCCTACGTGCATTTTGAAATCCATTGAGTATAGGCTTGAGTGCGCTGCCGGCATTGCCTACAATGCCGCATCGCAATTTTAACGGCAGAATCAAGATGACCGACAGCAGCACCCGCCCGACCTTACCAGACCGTTTATCAGTAAATCCACGCAGCAAATTCTATGATGCGGCAATTTTTGAGCATGAAGTCGGCATTAAGCTCAACGGTAAAGAGCGTTTTGACGTGGAAGAATATTGCATCAGCGAAGGCTGGGTAAAGGTCGCCTCCGCCAAGGCACTGGATCGCCGTGGCCAGCCATTATTACTGACCGTAAAAGGTACCGTAGAAGCCTTTTACCGCTAACCAGCTGTTGCTAACTGCTGCGCCAGCTCCTCCGGGCGCAGCGTTAATACCTCTACCCCGTTTTCTGTTACCGCCACGGTATGCTCCCACTGTGCCGATAATTTCTTATCGCGTGTGACCACAGTCCAGCCATCTTTTTTGGTTTTCACCTTGGCGCTGCCCTGATTAAGCATCGGCTCAATCGTAAATACCATGCCGGGCTTTAACAGCATACCGCTGCCGGCGGCACCATAATGCAACACCTGCGGCGCTTCGTGCATCTCGCGGCCAATGCCATGCCCACAGTATTCCCGCACCACGCTATAGCCGCGGCTTACGGCAAACTGTTCAATGGCAAAACCAATATCCCCCAGCCGGGCGCCTGGCTTAACCGCTTTAATACCCAGCCACAGCGCCTGATAACAGTCGGCCACCAACTGCCGGGCCGCCGGTGCCACCTCGCCAATCAGATACATCTTGCTGGAATCGGCAATAAAGCCATGTTTTTCCAGCGTAATATCGACGTTGATAATATCGCCGTTTTTTAAGCGTTGACTGGCCGACGGCACGCCGTGACACACCACCTCATTCACCGAGGTATTTAGCACATAGGCAAAGCCATACTGGCCCTTGCTGGCCGGGCGGGCTTGTAACTCATCGACGATATAGCGCTCAGCCAGTTCATTAATTTGCAGGGTTGAAATTCCGGCCGTGATCGCAGTATCCAGCATCGCAAACACCCGGGTTAACAACCGGCCAGCCTCACGCTGTAATGCCAGCTCGGCTGCCGTTTTAAGCTGAACGCCGCTCATCCAGGCCCCCCGCCCATTTCACATCAGCCTGCTGTAACAACATCACCACCAATTGCTGATAATTAAGGGTCGGATGCAGCTCAGCCAGCATGCCCATTTTTAGCCAAAACTCCGCCTGCGCATTAATCGAGCGCGACATAGCGCCACTGGCTTTGCGGATTTCTTCGTGTAGCTCATCGGCAATTTTTACAATACCCAAGTTCCTGACTCCTGCAGTTCGCAATATACGAATTATATATGAAGTATATATTCATTCCTAGCGCAATAATCGCAAGCGCCTTAAGCCGCGATCCAACCGGATACAGATCCGCGCTGCCTGCGCCAAAAGTCGCTAT
This sequence comes from Alishewanella sp. HH-ZS, assembly GCF_001704375.1. Classification (NCBI taxonomy): domain Bacteria; kingdom Pseudomonadati; phylum Pseudomonadota; class Gammaproteobacteria; order Alteromonadales; family Alteromonadaceae; genus Alishewanella; species Alishewanella sp. HH-ZS. The sequence continues at coordinate 29,700 of NZ_LZEJ01000002.1, forward strand.
TATGATGTAAAGGCCGCTCTGACATCGCGCGGTCAGCCTGGGCCAGAAAAATCGTCGCCGTTATAGGTAAAGACTAAGGAGCCAGGATGCGGCCACTAAAGCGCAAAGTAGTTATGCGCAAAGTAGTTATGCATAAAATAGTTATGCACAAAATACTTATGGGGAGAGCATTGATGCAGAACGTTTTGATACAAAGAGTGTTGATACTGTTAATTTGCTTACCCTTGCTGCTAGTAAGCGGCTGCAGCGCCACCATTAGCTTGCCGGCACAGGTGGCAGAGCCGCGTGAAGTGCAGTTACTGCTGCATGGTCGCCACAGCTCTATTCTGCTGACCGCCGCCGATCAAAGCCGGCTGCGTTATTCCTTTGGTGACTGGGCCTGGTATGTTGCGAACGAGCAAAGCCTGGCCAGTGGCAGCCGGGCGTTATTTCTGGATAGCAAAGGCGCACTGGGCCGGCAACAGATCGCCCCGGCCAGCACCGGAGAAAACCTTGAAGCGCAAATCGGCGTTGGTATTAGCCAGCGCTGGCAATTTCAAGTTGAAGCCGCCAAAGTCGATGCCCTGATCCAAACCCTGGAGCAACAATTTCAGCGTAGTCAGATCGCGCCTTTTTATAGCCCTGAGCGCCATCTTAGTTTTATCCCCAGCGATAAGCCCTATACCATGCACTATAACTCCAACCATCAGGCCGCCGACTGGTTAAGAGCGCTGGGGCTTAAGGTAAAGGGTAACCCGGTATGGGGCAATTGGCAGGTTAAGAATGCGGAACCTACACAGCGTTAGCCGTTATCGTAACGCTGCACTGGCGAGCTGAATAAACTGAAAGACCTGTAAAAATTGCCGCTGCACTAATACCCGCTGCAATACATCGACGCTAAAATTTAAATAATCGTGCACCAGCGCACTTAACCAAAGTGCCTCTTATGGTAAAGATAATCAATTTCCCACTTTGACAGCGTGCGGCGTTCAAACTCCAGCCGGGCAAAATCATCGCGGCAATACAGTAAGGTATTGTCGCTTACTACAGTAAAAGCCAGTGGTAGTGGCACTTGCTGCACATCAAGCACAGATAATTGAATATCCGGTAGCTCGCTTTGCCAATCCAACGCCAGTAACTCCGGCGCCAAACGACGCTCAACCGGATCGTTTTGATAGTCAGCAAACAGTACCGCCAAATCGTAGTCACTGGCGTCACCAGCAGTGCCCCGCGCACGCGAGCCGTATAGCCACAATGCCGCTATCTGAGAATTGGCGGCTGCCAGCGATACTAAACGATTAAGCACAGCGGCTTGCTGCATAAAAACACCTTAAAAATCACGCATCAGGTTTATGTATAAGTTAACATACTTTCAGCAAAATGGTGAGCAAGGCCCCAGCGAGCTAAGGCAAGGACAACCGCTATGAAATATCTGATTAAACAAAAACTGCTTAGCCTAAGCGATAGCTTTAGCATTGAAGATGAGCGCGGCCGTGCGGCCTACATGGTAAAAGGTAAAGTCTTTAGCTTTAGCAGCAGCCAAACGCTATTTAATGCCAGCGCCCAGCCACTACTAAAGATCCGCCGCAAATACCTGACGCTGTTACCCGCCTGCCGGATTGTTAATAACGATGGCAGCGAATGGCTGGTGCGCAAGCGGCTCTGGGCGTTGTTAAAAAGCCGCTTTGTGGTGGAAACGCCGCACGGGCAACTAGAGATGACCGGCAATTTCTGGCAACACGAATACGAAATCCGCCAACAGGGCCAGCTGATTGCCAGTATTTCAAAAAAATGGTTTAGCTGGTCTGATACCTATGCGGTGCAGATCCTAAAACCGGAGTGGACAGCGCAACTCTTGGCCGTAGTAATAGTGATTGACCGCTTGCAGCATAGTGATCGTAATTCGGGTGTGGGGGATTAAGAGTTTGGCGAATCCCCACTGACACATTTGACTGCGCAAGCCTGAATGCTACAATTTGTGTTAATTAATCATACAGGAGCTACTCATGGCCAGAACAACCAGTGTGACTATTGGCACGCAGCTAGACGACTTTATTAGCGAATTGATTGCCACAGGTCGTTACGGTTCTACCAGTGAGGTAGTTCGCTCTGCGCTAAGGTTGCTGGAGCGTCAGGAAAAACAAATGGTCGCGCTACGGCAGGCTGTTTTGGCCGGCGAACAAAGCGGGGCAAGTGATTTAACACTTAGCCAGATCGCCGCTCAGGTAAAACAAAAACACAATGTATAAGCTCTCGCGGCTGGCCGCTGCACGTCCTTCGCATACTGCACCAGCAAATGGCAGCCACACAGCATTTGTTTGAATAGCCAAAATAGGATCCTCGATACAGCGCTTCGGTATCTGCCCCCGGTCAAAGGTCAGGTTAATCCAAATCCCATAACTCATCATCAGCCGCCCACAACGCCAACAACTGCGCCTGACGACTAAGTTGTTTCGCCTTGGCGGCCAAATCGCCGCTAAGCTCCGGGCTGCCTTGCCAGCCTATACCTTTATTGGCGGCTGCGGCGAGCGTGGTCCATTTACGCGCAAAAGCAGCCATCGCATCACGGGGTTCGGGTAAATCGGTGGCGCTAAGATGATCAAATGGCACGGGTTGGGGCTGTGCGCCGGTGCTATCGCCGGCTAGGATCCAGTGCCCAACAAACCCCGGATCCTCTGGGTTTTCTACTGCCCATAACCCAACATAAGGCGCGGTATACCATTCCGGCCAGTCGCAAATCATACCATGCGGGATTTGCTGGGTTTTTACGTAAGTTTCAATGGCCGCAAACTGGCTGTCACACCAGGCCCAGTCTTGCGCATCGTCTAAATCCATCTTCAAGCTCCAGCATTGAATACAGTTGTTACCTATGGCTATGGTAACAACTTCTGCCAAACTTTACTGCGCAAGCTAACGATGTCTGGAGCGCATTTCGCCTAATTGGACAAGTTACCCTGGGTTACAGCTATTCCAGCATTTTGCTGTGGGTTTCTTGGATGTATGAGCCGAACCACAGGTGCCCAGTTTAGAGGCCTTGGTATCTGGCTCCGAAGGTCCCATCTTTTTTGCATACAACCATTCACAAAACTATGTACATAGTTATGGTGGTTCAAATTCCAGATTGCCAGAAATGAGGTTATCGAAAACACTAAAGTGATGACAAAAGAAAGAAAATAAGCGAGCATATTCGATGTTAATAGCTGCAGATAACTTTAAGCTAAGAGATGACAAATCTTAAATTTTTCCTATACTTTTGATTTTCAAGTGTTTATGAGTCTATTTGCATCAATCAGCGATATTAGGCTTGGAACCCCTAGCAGAGGTTAAAGCTCTCGGCTACCGCAATAGTCTTCCAAAACAATAAGGTTTAATAAGTATGAGCAAACATGACTCTAGAGAAATTCAATTTATTGATTTGTCTAAACTTACTTTTGATCCCGAAAATCCAAGATTTTCACGATTATTCGGTGATGAGAAGCAGCCTCTAGCAGAAGTTCTCGAACGAATGGTCACCAATGAAAATGTTCAGGAATTAATGGGGTCTATCGGGGAGCAAGATTACTTTCATGGGGAACCTTTACTAGTCGCTGAGGGTGAGAATGGTGAATACACAGTCGTTGAAGGTAATCGTCGATTAGCAGCATTGAAACTACTTAATGGTGATTTTGGTGATGGACAATTACCTTCTATCCAAGCACTAAGAGAAAGCGCTACACACAAACCTCAACAGATTCCATGTATTGTCTTTCACAAACGTCGAGACATATTACGTTATCTAGGATATCGTCATATTACTGGTGCAAAAAAATGGGATTCTCTATCAAAAGCTCGTTACATCGAACAGTTAAAAAATGAATTTTTTAATTCAACTGATGACGAGACTATGCTCCGTGCAATAGCAAAAGAAATTGGTAGTAGAAGAGATTACGTTGCGCAGATGCTTACAGGTTTGGCTGTTTATGATGATGCGAAAAATAAGTCTTTTTATGGCCTGCAGCATGTTAGCGATGAAGATGTAGATTTTAGCTTACTCACTACGGCACTCTCCTATTCAGATATTTCGACTTATATAGGATTAGAGAGTAGAACTGATATAAATATCAAAGGTCTCCAAGAAGATAAAGCAAGAGATATATTTAGTTGGATTTATGCTCAGGATCAACAAGGAAACACAATTTTAGGAGAGTCTAGGCATCTTAAAAAACTTGCAGCAGTCGTACGGAGTCCAGAATCTGTTATTGTTTTGAAAAAGGAGTCTAATCTAGACCTTGCATACATATATAGCGAGGGCCCATCTGTCGCTTTTACAAAAGCTCTGGTTGATGTTGAAAGAAAGATCAAGGCGGCGTACCAGATATTTCCTGAAGTCCCCATTATAGAAAATTCACATGCTGACCAAGTCGCCAAAATTTTAGACATATCTGAAGACTTACTCTCATCAATCAGAAGAGCGCTTCGTCGCAAAATCAGCGAGTGAATATATGGGCAATAATTCTGATTTTTTAATCAAACTTGGTGACCCTCCAAGAATGAGCAATATTCATGTCTGGGCTGATTATATAGAACTTCTGGCTCTGACCAATGAAGATAAGCTTTATTCTGCAGGAGCATTAGAAGATGTTTTAGGTGAAATTGAAGATTTAGCCATTGACCAAGAAGAATTGGATGATGGACCACTTGATGATGCTATCAGTAGAAGATGGGCGGATATTAAAAACTGCTTGATATCGAGAAAACATCGCTTCGGCGATAGTTGGCCATTTGAGATACATGATACTGTATTAAAATGTAGGTTGGATAAAACACCTGATAATTACAAGTTTAAACTTTATATTGCTTTACTGATTGCATCATGCCTGCGCTATGTTGAAAAAAAGGCTTATCCTGAAATAACATCTAATCTTGAACTCATAGGATATCATATTTTCAGGAAAATGATGCCGGAGCCATGGATAATCAAGCCTTTCGGTGCTAACCAACAGATCGGCGACGGATATAAAGGTATTTTATTTGAAAAATTCAAATCACTTTCTAAGGACTTGAATGCGGATCTAATTTTGAAAGAAGGCGAGTTACGTCCAGGAGACTCAGGTGACGGCGGTATAGATCTTGTGGCGTGGCACCCTATGGGAGATACACTAGGAAATATACCGATTGCATTCGCTCAATGTGGAGCATCGCTAACAGATTTATTCCATAAGCAATTTGAAGCACATCCTGCTAATTTGAGTAATAAAATTTTACCACAACACCCCGGTATGAATTATTATTTTGCTCCTCATGACATAAGAAGAGCTAACGGCATCTGGGACAAAAAGCCTGCGCAAGTTATTATGATTGATCGAGCTCGCATAATAGGATTAGCGGGAAGGTACAATCTAAACGAAAAAGATATTGTTGAGGCGCCTCACATAAGTTACTTAATCAATATGCGGCGCGAAAATGTTTAGACTATTTTGATATAAAGTTACCAAATGTCGGGTAAAGCAGAAGCAACCACTTTAAAAAGCGGTGGCGGCACTGCATTACCTATAACAGTATACTTGTTATTTAAGGAACTATTTTTAGTTTCTGGAAATACCAAATTTTTATCAAATCCTTGTAGCCTAGATGCTTCTTTATAACTAAATCGTCTAGCGGGAGAATCATTTTCAAAACGCCAGACATTATGCTCAACTTTTATAAGTTTGGGGCTAATTGGGTGAAGCGGCATATGACGAGCATTACTAACGATAGTTTTAGATGGCTCGTCCCAGCCTCTGCGTCTATCTCTTGACAAATAATACCAGTGAAACTCTCTGTCATAAAACTCTCCAGCAGGCCAAGCTGGCAACCCTTCAAGGGCTTCTTTGATAGTCGTAAATTCTAATTCATTTCCTGGTCCATGAGTAGGCTGAGGAAACTCGAACTCCACTCCAAAATCTTTTCTGATGCCTACAATAAAAATACGTTTTCTTTCTTGTGCTACACCAAAATTTGCCGCATTCAGTACACTTACCTTGACGTTATATCCAGCCTCACTAAAAGTTCTAATTTGATCATCTAAAAGATGCTTGAAATTAGACCTAATCATCCCGGACACATTTTCAACAATAAAAGCCTTTGGCATAATTGAACGTAGTGCTCTCGCAAATTCAAGATACAAATAATTTATTGTTCGACTAGCCTCTCTAACTCCTCCTTGACTGAAACCTTGGCATGGGTAACATCCGATCAAAAGATCGGACGAAGGAAAATGCTCGATTTTTCTTATATCCTCAAGAACGTAATCTGTCTCTGGATGGTTGGCAAAATAGACATCTTTGGCATATGGAATAATGTCATTAGCCATAATGACATCAAAGCCAGCACCTATAACCCCTGCGTCTGAGCCACCACAACCAGAAAAAAGTGAAACAACATTTGGCATAATAATCTCCATCTGGACGCGATTATAACTGAAAAAACAATGTGTGGCCATCCTAGTTGTCAAGCAACCTCACCTTCTGATTTTTAAATTCGCTTAATGACTGTCAACAGAGGGGCTTTGGTTAGAACAACTAAAACTTATTTTTTTCTGTATTTTGAGGATGACTGAGCCGTTTTATTCTGTTGTTAGCTAAGACAAAGGCCGCATTTGCGGCCTTTGTTTCAAACACTCAACTCAGAAAAATTACTTCTTCTTCGCTTTTGGATTTGGCAGGTCGGTGATTGAACCTTCGTAGATCTCTGCTGCTAAGCCGATAGACTCGTTTAGCGTTGGGTGAGCGTGGATGGTTAATGCGATGTCTTCAGCGTCGGCACCCATTTCTACTGCTAAGCAGATTTCACCCAGCATTTCACCGGCGTTAATACCAACAATGGCGCCACCTAAAATACGGTGAGTTTCTTTGTCGAAGATTAACTTAGTGAAGCCTTCAGTGCGGGCTGACGCGATAGCGCGGCCAGAGGCGGCCCATGGGAAGGTGGCAGTTTCTACTGCGATGCCTTTCTCTTTTGCTTCTTTCTCGGTTACACCCACCCAAGCCATTTCTGGATCGGTATAGGCGACTGATGGAATGCAGCGTGGATCGAAGAAGTGCTTTAAGCCAGAGATCACTTCAGCCGCTACGTGGCCTTCGTGTACCGCTTTGTGCGCTAACATTGGCTGACCGATCACGTCACCGATAGCATAGATATGCGGTACGTTGGTGCGCAGTTGCTTATCAACATTGATAAAGCCACGCTCATCGACGTTAACACCGGCTTTCGCCGCGTCTAACAGGTTGCCGTTTGGCTTACGGCCAACCGCAACTAAGATCTTGTCGTAACGTACCGGGTTAGCCGGGGCGTTTTTGCCTTCAAACGTCACATATAAACCATCTTTCTTGGCTTCTACTGCTGTTACCTTGGTTGACAGCATAATATTGAAGTTTTTGCTGTTGTACTTGGTGTAGGCTTTAACGATATCGGCATCAGCGGCTGGTACTAACTGATCAGCAAATTCTACTACTGATACTTTAGAACCCAGCGCACGGTATACAGTACCCATTTCCAGGCCGATAATACCACCACCTAATACCAGCATTTCGCCTGGGATATCTTTTAATTCCAGCGCGCCGGTAGAGTCGATTACGCGGTCATCTTTTGGAATAAATGGCAGCGCCACTGGCTCTGAACCGGCTGCAATAATAGCGTGTTCGAAGGTAATGGTAGTATCGCCAACCTGTAAGGTGTTCGCGCCGGTAAATTTACCGTAGCCGTTAACTACCTTAACTTTACGCATTTTCGCCATGCCGCCCAGGCCGTTGGTCAGCTGACCAATTACCTTGTCTTTCCAGGCACGGATTTTATCTAAATCAATTTCCGGTGCGCCAAAGGTTACGCCGTGTGAGGCCATTTCTTTGGCATCGTCGATCACTTTTGCAACGTGCAGCAGTGCTTTAGATGGGATACAACCCACGTTTAAGCACACGCCACCTAAGGTGCTGCGTGCTTCAACCAGTGTTACTTCTAAGCCTAAGTCTGCGGCACGGAAGGCTGCAGAGTAACCGCCAGGGCCTGCGCCCAGCACTACCACTTGGGTTTTGATTTCGTTGCTCATCATTTTACCTTTTATCATCAGTAAATTTTTCCAACAGCCAAGTGTAGGGCAAGGGCTGTCAGGCGAAAAAATTGGCGGAATTTTAACATCAGAGCCGCCGCTCTGTAACCATAGATTGCATGGCTGAGTGAAAATTACGCCACTTTTCGTGGCGTAATGGCTTTTTTACATAATAATTTGCCGGATGTCGGCCAGATAACTGGCTAAGGTGGCAGTAAAGCGCGCCGCCAGAGCACCGTCAATTACCCTATGGTCGTAGGATACCGATAACGGCAGCATCAGCTTAGGCTCAAACTCTTTGCCATTCCATTTTGGTTTGATGTCAGATTTCGAGACACCCAAAATGGCCACTTCCGGCGCGTTAACAATAGGGGTAAAAGCAGTACCGCCGATGCCACCCAGGCTGGAGATAGTAAAGCAGCCGCCCTGCATATCGCTGGCAGTCAGTTTACCTTCGCGCGCCTTCACCGAAATGTCCTGCAGCTCGCGGGATAATTCGATAATGCCTTTTTTGTTAACATCCCGTACTACCGGCACCACCAGGCCATTTGGCGTATCAACGGCAATGCCTAAATGCACATACTTTTTCAGGATCAGGCTGGCGCCATCTTCTGATAAAGAGCTGTTAAAGGTTGGGAACTCTTCCAGCGCCTTGGCCACCGCTTTCATAATAAAGACCAGCGGGGTGTATTTAACGCCCATCTTTTTCTTATCCGCCAGCGCATTCTGCTCTTTGCGGAAGTCTTCCAGGCCAGTGATATCGGCTTCGTCAAACTGGGTGACATGCGGAATGCGTACCCAGTTGCGATGCAGATTGGCACCAGAGATTTTCTGGATCCGTGACAGCGGTTTCTCTTCTACGGCACCAAACTTGGCAAAATCGACTTTTGGCCAGGCCAGTAAGTCAAAGCCCATATTGTTACCACCGGTAGAGGCTGAGGCAGCAGCCGGTGCCGCACCGCTTTCTACCTGCTTCACTAACTGCTTCACGTAGTTTTGCACGTCTTCTTTCACGATGCGGCCTTTACGGCCAGTGCCTGTTACCTTGGCCAGGTTAATGCCAAACTCACGCGCTAAGCGGCGGATCACCGGCGAAGCATGAGCATAGGCACTATTGGCCACAAAGCCATCAGCCGCTGCCGTTGTTGCTGGCGCAGCCGCTGGGCTGGCGCTAGCTGTTGGTGCGGTAGCAGTGGTAGCAGCTGCACTGGCAGCGGCAGGCGCGGCCGCTTTGGCGGCACCAGCCACTTCGAATACCATAATCAGGCTGCCGGTTTTCACCTTGCTACCGGTTTGTACCTTAATTTCTTTTACCACACCGGCGAACGGCGCTGGCACTTCCATTGAGGCCTTGTCACCTTCAACGCTAAGCAGTGACTGATCAGCCGCAACGGTATCGCCCACCTTGACCATAATCTCGGTCACTTCAACTTCGTCGCCACCGATATCCGGTACCTTAACGTCTTTTTGCTCTGTGCTGGCAGCAGCCGGCGCAGCCGCAGCTGGTGCACTGGCTGGCGCCGCAGCGGCCGGTGCTTTGCCGCTGCCGGCAACGTCGAACAGCATGATCAGGCTGCCGGTTTTCACCTTACTGCCGGCCTGTACTTTGATTTCTTTTACCACACCGGCGAACGGCGCTGGCACTTCCATCGAGGCCTTGTCACCTTCGACGCTGAGCAGTGACTGATCGGCCGTGACGCTATCGCCAACTTTAACCATAATTTCGGTGACTTCGACTTCATCGCCACCGATATCCGGCACCTGCACTTCTTTTACCTCGGCGCTTGTAACCTCGGCACTGGCCGCTGCTGCGGGAGCCGGGGCGGCTGGCGCTGGTGCCGCCTTGGCTTCGGTTTTGGCCTCGGCACCAGCACCATCACCGGCAAAGACCATAATCAGGCTACCGGTTTTAACTTTATCGCCTACCTTAACCTTAATTTCCTGCACTGTGCCGGCCACGGCAGCAGGTACTTCCATTGAAGCCTTGTCACCTTCTACGCTTAACAGCGACTGGTCGGCAGCAACAACGTCACCCACCTTTACCAGGATCTCGGTCACTTCTACTTCATCGGTACCAATATCTGGTACTTTAATTTCAATCGTCATGACAAATCCTCTTATGCGTACAGCGGGTTGGTTTTGTCGGCGTCAATGCCAAACTTCTTAATCGCTTCGGCCACTACCGCTTTTTTCAGCTCGCCTTGCTTCGCCAGTTCGTTCAGCGCTGCTACCACGATATAGCCGGCGTTAACTTCAAAATGGCGACGCAGGTTTTCGCGGCTATCCGAGCGACCGTAACCGTCGGTACCCAGTACCTTGTAGCTATTGGCCGGGATAAAGGCACGGATCTGTTCGGCGTAGTTTTTCATATAGTCGGTGGCGGCAATCGCCGGCGCTTTGTTCAGCACCTGCGCCACAAATGGCACCTTCTCGGCCGCTTCCGGATGCAGCATATTGAAACGCTCGCAATCCTGACCATCGCGCGCCAGCTCGTTAAAGGAAGTCACAGAGTAAACATCTGAGGCAACATCGTAGTCTTTACTCAGAATGTCGGCTGCTTTACGCACTTCGTTCAGGATGGTACCTGAACCCAGTAACTGCACCTTACCGCGACCACCGTTGTACGACTCCAGCTTGTAGATACCCTTGCGGATGCCCTCTTCGGCGCCTTTTGGCATGGCCGGATGATGGTAGCTTTCGTTCATTACGGTAATGTAGTAATAGATATTTTCCTGCTCCGGACCATACATGCGACGGATACCGTCTTGCAGAATCACCGCCAGCTCGTAAGCATAGGTCGGATCATAAGAAATACAGTTCGGTACTGTGCCGGCCAGAATATGGCTGTGACCATCTTCGTGCTGTAAGCCTTCACCGTTTAGCGTAGTACGACCGGCAGTGGCACCTAGCAGGAAACCACGCGCCTGCTGATCACCGGCCAGCCAGGCCATATCGCCAACCCGCTGGAAGCCGAACATCGAATAGTAGATATAGAAAGGGATCATCGGCAGATCATTGGTGCTGTAAGACGTCGCCGCCGCTACCCAGGACGACATCGCACCCAGTTCGTTAATACCTTCTTGCAGTACCTGACCCGCGGTATCTTCTTTGTAGTAAGACACCACCGAGCGGTCTTCCGGCGTATAGTTCTGACCATGCGGGTTATAGATACCGATCTGACGGAATAAGCCTTCCATACCAAAGGTACGGGCTTCGTCGGCAATAATTGGCACGATGCGCTGACCAATATGCTGATCTTTTAGCAGGATATTCAGTGCCCGCACATAAGCCAGCGTAGTGGAGATTTCGCGCTTTTGCTCTTCCAACAGTGAATTAAAGGCTGGCAGCTCTGGCAGCGTCAGGGTTTCGCTGAACTTCGGCAAGCGCACTGGCGTGTAGCCATGTAAGGCTTTACGGCGATCATGCAGGTATTGCAGTTCCGGCGAGCCTTCCGGCAGCTTGATATAAGGTAAATCGGCAACCTGCTCTTCGCTGATATAGTCTTCTAAACCCAGGCGGGTACGCAGCTGTTTAACATGCGTCAGGTCCATTTTCTTGACCTGGTGCGCAATGTTCTTACCTTCGGCGGCGTCACCCATCCCGTAACCTTTAACGGTTTTCGCCAGAATAACCGTTGGCTTATCGGTACAGGCCTGGGCTGCTTTAAAGGCCGCAAACAGCTTCGAGGGTTCATGACCGCCGCGTTTTAAGGCGAAGATCTCTTCGTCAGTCATGTCGGCAACCAGTGCCGCCGTTTCCGGGTAACGGCCAAAGAAGTGCTCGCGCACATAGGCGCCATCTTTGGCTTTATAAGTCTGGTAGTCACCGTCTACGGTTTCATTCATCAGCTGCAGTAACTTACCGGTGGTATCCTTGGCCAGCAGCTTGTCCCAACCACGGCCCCACACCACTTTGATCACGTTCCAGCCGGCGCCGCGGAATAACCCTTCCAGCTCCTGGATAATCTTACCGTTACCCATTACCGGGCCATCCAGGCGCTGCAGGTTACAGTTGACCAGGAAGCACAGGTTGCCCAGTTTTTCACGGGCAGCAAACGAAATGGCGCCGCGTGATTCCGGCTCGTCCATCTCACCGTCACCGAGGAAGGCATAAACGCGCTGCGCGCTGGTGTCTTTTAAACCACGGCCATTTAAGTACTTTAAGAAACGCGCCTGATAAATGGCGGTAATTGGGCCTAAACCCATCGATACGGTCGGGAATTGCCAGAATTCCGGCATCAGTTTCGGGTGCGGGTAGCTCGACAGGCCCTTGCCATCCACTTCCTGACGGAAGTTATCCAGCTGCTCTGCAGTTAAACGGCCTTCAACAAAGGCACGGGCATAGATACCCGGTGAAATATGACCCTGATAGTACACCAGATCGCCGCCGTCTTTTTCGTTCGGCGCGCGGAAGAAGTGGTTAAAGCAGGTTTCATAGAAGGCGGCAGAAGACTGGAACGACGCCATATGGCCACCCAGTTCCAAATCTTTTTTCGAACCACGCAGCACGATCATAATGGCGTTCCAGCGGATCACCGAGCGAATACGCCGCTCCAGGTTCACATCGCCCGGATAGGCCGGCTCTTGTTGCGGTGGAATAGTATTGATGTAGTTGGTGGTGACACCGGTCGGCATATCGACGCCTTCCAGCCGGGCCTGCTCCAGTACCTGCTCCAGCAAAAACTGCGCCCGCTCTACCCCTTCGGTACGCACCACCGACTCCAACGCTTCCAGCCACTCTTTGGTTTCCAGAGCGTCGATGTCAACCTTACTGACTTCAGACATATCGAGGTTTCCTTTGGTTAATCACGCTAAGGCGTGCTGCAAAAATAATTATGCCTGCTGCGACCGTCGCAACGAGCGCTCAATACGGGAGCGCTCTTTGCTCACTTCCAGCAAAGCTTCTTCTATATAAGCTAAATGCCCGTTACTGGCCTGACGGGCCAGTTCGGGCTCCCTGCTAATTACCGCCTGCATTAACCGGCGCCGATGCTCATTTAATTTGTCGGCGTAGCCGTCACGCTGTTGCAAGGCGGCTAAGTTTAAGCGGATATTCTGTTCGGTCAGCGGCGTCAGGCTTCTGACCAAATGTAACAACACGATATTGTGTGACGCTTCCGCCACCGCCAGGTAAAACTGGGTCACGGCTTTGGCTTCGGCATCACTGTCCTGCAACTGCTGCTGCAGGCAGATATCCTCATACGAGGCTTTAATCTTTTTATGATCGGCTTCAGTGCCGCGAAGCGCCGCATAATAGGCGCAAATACCTTCCAGCGCGTGGCGAAATTCCAGAAAGTCGAACTGCGAGTCCGGATATTGCGCCAGTAGCATAAACAGCGGATCAGTCAGCTGTTTGACCATATTGTCGCAAACGTAAGTGCCACCGCCCTGGCGCCGGTTGACTAAGCCCTTGGCTTCCAGCTTTTGGATAGCTTCCCGCAGCGATGGACGCGATACCGCAAAGCGCTCAGCCAGCTCGCGCTCCGAAGGTAGCTTCTGGCCAGGCTTAAAGCTGCCCTCCAGCAGTAAATGTTCCAGCTGCGCCACTATCTGGTCGGATAATTTGGCAGGCTTAATTTTTAAATCAGCCATAATGGGTGGCAGAGATCCTTAATTTGCATATCAGGCTAGTGGCCATTTTGCCCAGGTAAATTGGTCTTACCAATTTCATGAATTTGGGCAGCAGGCTAGCATTTTCTGCACAGCTTGTAAATAAAGCAGAATTTTTCGGGGCTGGCAAGCGCGATTTTGTTAGAGTAATTACTCAGGAATTGGCGAATGTTTCAATACTGAAATAAATTGGTCTGACCAATTATAATGAATACTTATCTACTGACTGCTGCTAACCAATGCAGTTCTTTACGCCAGCGGCAATAAAAAAGGCGCCAAACGGCGCCTTAAGCAAGAGATAACACTGAGGAGCTACAGTAAACCCGCCAAATTAACCGAGCCAGCCGCTCAGCGTTAAGATCGCGGTAAAGGCCAGGAAGAACAGCATATTGCGTTTGGCCAGTTGTACCATGCTGCTGGTATCTTCAATACCGTTAACGACTTCTTCCGGTAAGGGTTCAGCGGCGCGCGCCACATCCTTTACCACCTGCTCGTTGCTGGCGGTAAAATCCAAAAAGTAACCGAGCAAGGCATTCGAGGCGCGGGAGAAATGCCCCACCAGCGCAAAACCCAAACCAAATAACCGTGCCGGGAACCAGTCCGCCCAATGCAGCATGCAGTTAAGTGCATCCCGGGCGGCAGGCGCTGACACTGGCTCAGCACTCAGGCTCTCGGTATCGCTGTCGATGGCAGCATCCATAGTGACCGGCTCAGCACTGTTATCGGCGCCACTGTTCTCAGCACTAATGTCATCGCTAATGTCATCGGCAGTGCTGTAGTCAGCTTGGCTGTAATCCGCACTGTAGCCCGCAGCAGTTTCACTTTCTGCCAGCGGATCGCTATGCTCGTCTACCACCTTAGCCGCTGCCGCTTGTTCGGTTGCGGTTTGTTCATTCAGATGCCGGAGCAAGGCATAGGTAATGACCCCAAAGGCGCCCAGAATTAAGAACCAGAACACCACAGCGGCATAATAGCGGAAGTTTAACCAAACCAGGGTTAGCCCCTGACTGCTGTCTACCGTGCTGCGGCTATCCTGACTGATCTGCTGCATGGCCAGGTGCGCCGCCTCGGCATCGCCGCGCTCCTGCGCATTTAAATACTGTTTATACAACTGCCGGTAATGCCAGCAACCAATCCCCACCAGCAGTACCAGTGTATTCACTACTAATGTCAGCAGGCGGTTATCCAGCAGATGCAGTAATACGGCCACCAGCAGGCCGGGCAGCAGGATCCACAGGTAACGGCCATATTGATGCTCAGCCAGTTGTTTCAGGCCGGAACCAGCGGTCAGTTTCAGATAGGCCTGACAATAAGGGCGGGCTTGCCAGGCGTCACTACGCACCGCTAGTCGCTCAATAATTAATGCCAGTAACATACTTATCAGGGTCATGCCTTGTTCTCCTTTAGCGCCGTTTTATAGCGGGCCCAATCAAAAGCCGGGCCGGGGTCAGTTTTGCGACCGGGCGCGATATCGCAATGGCCAACAATCCGCTCCGCGGTGATGGCAGGGTACTGCGCCAACAAATAACGGCTTAGCTGAAGCAAGCTGCTATATTGTTGTTCAGTATAGGGTATATTGTCGGTGCCCTCTAACTCAATACCGATCGAAAAGTCATTACAGCGTTCGCGACCAGCAAACTGGCTGACACCGGCATGCCAGGCGCGTTTTTCAAACGGCACATACTGGAAGATCTGACCATCGCGCCAGATCACACAATGCGCCGCGACTCTGAGGTTGGCTAAGTCACTAAAACTCGGATGCGCGCTGCAATCCAGCTGGCCGCAAAATAGCGCATCAACATAACTCTGCTCCGGGCGGGCCGCAAATTCACCGGCGGGTAAACTGATATTGTGGATCACCAGTAAACTGATATCGGTGGGATCAGGGCGCTCATCAAAATGCGCACTGGGGCGAAGGATCAGCGGTGGCTTGGCTGCAATCATCGGGAATTTTGCCGTAGCGCTCTGGTCTTAGTACACTGTAAGCCTATTGTCGATGCTGGGGATCTTTTATGCAAGCACCTGAAGTCAGTTCTTCCTTTGGTCGGATCTTTCATATCCTGGCCTGGATAGTGCTGGTTGTCGTGCTGTTCTGGTTCTTTCAGGATTATCTGGGCAAGCAGCAAAACCCGAATCAGCAACTGCAAAGCAGCCGCGGTAATGGCGAAATTATTACCCAGCTAACCCGCAATCGGGCTGGCCATTATCTCGGCGTAGCGCTGATTAACGGTCAGCGCGCCGAGTTTTTACTGGATACCGGCGCCACCACAGTCGCGGTCTCAGAGCGCAGTGCGGCCTTACTCGGCATGCAAAAGGGCCAGCCAATTCGGGTCGCCACTGCCAATGGCATCAGTAACGCCTGGCGCAGTGAAATCGCCGAGCTGCAGCTGGGCGATATTGTGCTGTATCAGGTACCGGCCAGCATAGTGCCAAATTTAGGCGGCACTGAGATTTTGTTAGGTATGAGTGCCCTAAAACAGTTAGAATTTCGCCAGCAAGGAAATCAGTTAACGCTGATCCAACGTTTGTAGCCGCGTCGCATTGCTCAAGTCAGATTGTTCAAGTCGCATTCAGCTTCGGCGTTGTATACCCTTTTCTAAACCGGATAGTGACCTAAACCATGAGTAACCCTGTTACCCCTTTTCAGCATCCTTTGTTAGCCGATGAGCTGCGCCGCGCTGTTGCGGCTGCCCTGGCTGAAGATCTTGGCCAGCAAAACGCTGAACTTGGCGATATTACCGCTTCTCTGATCCCGGCCAGCCAGCAGGCGGTGGCAACCATTATTACCCGCGAAGACTGTGTGCTGTGCGGCAGCGGCTTTGTTAATGAAGTCTTTCTGCAGCTGGGTAATCAGGTCAGTATTCAGTGGCACGCCACTGATGGCGATCGCTTAAGCGCGAATAGTGTGATCTGTACCCTGCAAGGACCGGCAAGAGCGCTGCTCACCGGTGAGCGTACCGCACTGAATTTTCTGCAACTATTAAGCGGCACAGCTACCACCACCGCTCATTATGTGCGCTACCTGGAAGGCAGCAACACCCGGCTGCTGGATACCCGTAAAACCCTGCCCGGCTTGCGCTTTGCCCAGAAATATGCCGTTAGCTGTGGCGGTGGCCTGAATCATCGTTTTGGCCTGTTTGACGCCTTTTTAATTAAAGAAAATCATATCGCAGCGGCCGGCTCAATCAGTCAGGCGGTGCAGCAGGCGCGGCAAAACTTTCCCGGCAAGCCGGTCGAGGTGGAAGTGGAAAACCTGGACGAGCTGAAACAGGCACTGACTGCCGGCGCCGATATTATTATGCTGGATAACTTCGCTACGCCGGAGATCCGTCAGGCGGTACTGCTAAATCAGGGCCGGGCTAAGCTGGAAGTATCGGGCAATATTACCAGTGAGCGGCTTAGTGAACTGGCGGCGACCGGCGTCGATTTTATCTCCAGTGGCGCCCTGACCAAGCATGTCCAGGCCATCGATTTATCGATGCGCTTACAGCAAAGAGGCTAAATATGTACCAACGCTCTGCTACACTTAAACCTTGGGTGCACCGGGAGTGTAGCAGATGCAGCTGACGGGTAAGGTCGTATTCTGGCAGGATAAAAAGGGCTTCGGCTTTTTGCTGTGTCAGCAAACTGAGCAGAAGCTGTTTTTTCATATCCGGGATTTTACCGACAGTAAAAGCCGCCCGGCCGAAGGCGATGAGCTACAGTTTAGTATTGGCACCGATAAACAGGGCCGGCCTATTGCCACTCAGCTGAAGATCCTAAGCGCCAACCCGGCGGCCCGGCAACACCCTTTACCACGGCTTAGCAGCGTTGATTTGGATTATACCCAGGATGTGGCACTGTATTTTCGCGCCGCCTTTTTGATGCTGGTGATTATTGCGCTGCTATTCGGTACCCTGCCCTACCTGTTACCTATCTTATATCTGGAAGCCAGCCTCTTTACCTACTGGTTGTATCAGGCCGATAAAAATGCCGCTGTGGCCCGGCAAACCCAACGCCTGCCGGAAGAAAGTCTGCAAATGTTTAGTCTGATTGGCGGCTGGCCCGGCGCTCTGGTGGCGCAGAAAAAACTGGCGCATAAGCGCAGTAAAGCTTTGTTTCAACGGGAGTTCTGGTTAGTGGTACTGGGTAACTGCCTGTTACTGTTATGGCTGATGTCGCAACACGGCCAGCAGTTTTTAAGCCGGCTGGCCTTATTCAGTTAGCTGCTACACCTTAAAAATCCAGCCGCGACGATAGCAATAAAGCATACCGATATAAGACAACAGCAAAAAGCAGATGGCGTAAGCTAACGAGCCGTTATAGTCACCAAACAGTGGCTGGAAAGCACTGCGGTACAGCCAGTTTCCCAGCGTGGTGCCGGCAACTGGTACCATCGATAACACCCGCGCCGCCACCCCGGCCAGCATAAAGAATAAAATGGCATTAACACCAAATACCAGCAGCGGCGCCGTCCAGAGCCGGTAGCGCTTCATTTCCGTTAACCACAGAAACAGCGCCAGCATTAACGCAGTGAAACCGCTACTAAGCAGCACAAAGGTTGGCGTCCACAACATCTTATTAATCGGCAAGGCCGGATGTGCCAGCTCAGCAACCCAGATTGCCGCTAAACCCGCTAAAAATAATACCCGCAGCTTAAATGCCAGCTCCGCCTTACTCTGTAGCAGCTGCGCCATCAGTACCCCGCTTAAACAGCTGGCGATGGCCGGCAGGGTGCTCAGAATGCCCTCAGGATCGAAGGCAAAGGGGGTGGCGCTACGAAAGAACACATGGTTTGGGCCCAGCAAATGATGATCAAGCCAGGCCGCCAGATTATTGCCATGCTCCCACAAGCCAACAAAGGTATGGCCGTAGTTATCGCGGTAGGGCACAAACTGCATCAGCAAAAAATAAAACAGGCATAACCCGCTTAACCACAGCACACGGCCACGGGTACCGCTGTACAGCACAATCAATAAGGTACAGAAATACACGATACCAATGCGTTGTAGTACACCGGACCAGCGCACTGTCAGCAGTTTCTGTTGCAGGTAGCTGTAATTGGGGTCACGGAAATTATAGTAAAACAGCACCAGAAACAGCCCCAGCAGATACAGCTTCAAAGCGCGAATGGCACCCTGGCGGATCAGCTCCGCTTTGGGTAGCATCTGCCGGCCTGCCAGGCTGTAGGGGATCGCCATCCCCACCATCACCAGAAAAGCCGGGAAAATCAGATCGGTGGGCGTCCAACCATGCCACTCGGCATGTAATAACGGCGGGTAGACATACTGCCAGCTGCCCGGATTATTCACCAGTATCATCGCCAGGATCGCCAGCCCGCGCAGCGCATCCAGCGCCAGCATGCGGTTGGCCGGTTGTTTGGCTAAGATCTGCTGACAGTGTTGCAATAGCATCTCAGTTTTCCGGTTGCGTCACCAGCGTCACCGGTAAGCGGCCGGTTGCTTTACTCTGACCTAATAACACCTCGGCTAATGCCTGATACACCGGGCTAACCCAGTTACCTTTTTCATCCTGCCAGCCGTGATAGGCGTAGGTTGCCAGTGTCCGCTCTGCATAGGGAGCATACAGGCTGATCTCATAAGGCGAGCGCAGACTGACAAAGGTTTGCGGTTTCTTCAGCGCCGCACCGTACTGCAGCAGTTGTAAAAAATACTGCTGCTGTTGTTGATAAGCCTCGCCCAGATTGCGAATGCCGGATAAATCATCCATACCACCAATTTCTGCTAAAGATTGCATTGGCGAGATAAAACCGGCAATCACCTGATCGGCGGCGGCAATTTGCTGCTTCGCCTGATCCAAATTTAGTCGTTGCAGACTAATCAGCTCAATGTTACCGGCATTGGGAGCGAGCTGCTTAAGGTAATTTTTCAGCAAGGTGCCCTTGCTCAGATCCGGCATCAGCAGCACTGTGGTTTTGTTGGTTAAATTCAGCGGCAGGCTGGATTCGCCTTTCACCACGGTCACGGCGGCCCGCGCCAATGCCAGTTCACTGGCCCGGTGTAACGGATTAGCCAACACAGTGCGGGCCAAACGGGCATCCGGCCTGGCCTGGCTTTGCAGCGGCTGCTTGGTAGCGACTATCCGCTGATAGGAGGCGTACAGTTCGCGCTGCGACAACTTGCCGCTTTGTACCGCCGCCTCCAGCTCGTCCAGTAACGCCGCCAGATTGGCCAGCTCCGCCGGGCTTTGCAGCTTTACCGGCATCAGGGCAATATCCGCCCCGGCAGCGAAGGTTTCAATCACCGCCTGTGGCACAGTAAAGAAATGGCTGATCCCGGCCATATCCAGTGCATCGGTCACAATCAGGCCCTGATAATTCAGCTGTTCGCGCAGTACGCCGGTCAGGATGCTGCGCGACAAGGTTGCCGGCTTGACCATCTGTTCGCCGTTTTTGCTGCTAAAGGTACTGCTATCCAGCGCCGGGAACTGAATATGCGCGGTCATAATCATCGCCGGCGCAGCTTCTTTGATAATCTGGGCAAAAGGCAGTAAGTCGACGCGGGCGATCTGCTCTTTACTGTGATCGACCCGCGGCAAACCGAGATGACTATCAACATGGGTATCGCCGTGGCCGGGGAAATGTTTCAGTGATACCAGCAAGCCTTTTTGCTGCATGGCTTTGGTCATGGCGCTGCCCAGTACCGCGACCTTATGCGGCTCTTCACCAAAGGAGCGCACATTAATTACCGGGTTCTGTGGATTCACGTTGACATCAACAGTGGGCGCAAAGTTAACGTTAATGCCCAGGCTCAGCAATTCTGTGGCTAGGATTTGCCCCACCTCAGTGGCAAAGCGGTTGCCGTGCTGGGCAAAGGTTGCGCCTATTGCCATATTGCCGCTAAAGGAGGTGGATTGTTGCCGTGGTAAGCGGGCTACCCGGCCCCCTTCCTGATCAATCCCAATAAATAACGGCAAAACGCCGGCTTTGGCGGCAGCCTGCTGTAATTCCAGATTCAGTTTAACGATTTGCTCCGGATCCTGCAGATTCTCAGCAAACAGGATCACCCCGCCGATATGATGTTGCGTAATCAACTCTGCCAGCGCTGGCGGTAACTGGGTTAGCGGGGTGCGACAGGCTCCGGGCGCCACCGGCTGCTCGCAATAATAACGCAGATCCAGCATTAATTTCTGGCCCAGCATCTGCCGCACTGGCGGCGTTTTTTGTTTGGCAGCGGCCTCTGTCAGACTACTGGCGCCAAGACTACAGATCATCATTACACTCCCCAGCCATTTACCTAAGCCAGCTTTGCTTACTACCGCCACAGTTATGCTCCCTGTGTAGAAAGTTGAACGCCGTCCAACATAATTTATTCATGAATTTTTCGCAAACACGAATAGTTTACACTGTTCATCGCTTAGCAGTTATGCTTTACTGCTGCTTAAAAAACTGCCCCTCAGCCGACGGGGCCCGGTAAAACCACGGACTTGCCGCTTATGCAGCTCACCTTAGTAGATTGGCTGGTCTTTTGCAGCTATTTTTTTGTGCTCGCCCTGCTTGCCTGGTGGGTTAATCAAAAGCGGGCGCAAAATAGCAGCGATTACTTTCTGGGTGCCAACACCATGCCTGCCGCCCTGGTGGCCATTTCAGTGCTGGCGACCTCACAATCTGCCGCGACCTTTCTGGGCGGCCCGGATCTGGGCTTTCGCGGCAACCTGAGTTATCTGGCCTCGAATATCGGCGCCGTGCTGGCAGCGTTCTTTGTGATGCGCTTTCTGATCCCGCGT
Organism: Alishewanella sp. HH-ZS; assembly: GCF_001704375.1. NCBI lineage: Bacteria > Pseudomonadati > Pseudomonadota > Gammaproteobacteria > Alteromonadales > Alteromonadaceae > Alishewanella > Alishewanella sp. HH-ZS. Next base: position 51,075 of record NZ_LZEJ01000002.1, read on the forward strand.
TATTACGCCCTGAAAGTCACTACCGTCTATGAATTGCTGGAACAGCGCTTTAGTGCCAGTGCCAAAAGTCATGCCGGTCAGATGTACTTATTCGGCCGGGTCTTTGCCAGCGGTGCCCGCTTATTTATGGCGGCGCTGGCGGTCTCTATGCTGCTATTTAACCATATCGACGCCAGTGGTGTAATGATCTCGGTGGCGCTGCTGGCTGGCATTGGCCTGCTGTGTACCATGGCGGGTGGTATCCGCTCGGTGATCTATACCGATGCGCTGCAATGTTTGGTCTATGTTACTGCTGCGCTGGTGGTGCTGGTATATCTGTACAGCAGTTTAAGCCTGCCCTGGCCGGTATTACTGGAGGCCCTGCGTCATCCGCTGGAGCAGGACGGTTCGAAATTATTGCTGTTGGATTTTTCGGTCGATTTTAGCAGTAGTGGCGTCTTTAATATCTGGTCGGCACTGACCGGCTTTGTGCTGCTGAATATTGCCGCCTTTGGTCTGGATCAGGATATGACGCAGCGGGTGCTAACCTGCAAAACCCCGCAGCAAGGTGCTAAGGCGCTGCTCTCTTCCGCCTTGCTGGTGATCCCGGTGATGCTGGTCTTTATCTTAATTGGCTTTTTGCTGTATATCTTTTATCAGCGCGCCGATCTGCATCAGGGCAGCGCCCTGTTAGCCGACAGCTTTCAGGGCGAGAAGGTTACGGTCTTTATGTACTATGTGCTGAACGAACTGCCCTCCGGCCTGCGCGGTCTGGTCGTAGTGGGCGTGATAGCGGCAGCACTGTCGACCATTACCTCGGGCTTAAACTCCATGGCCTCGGTACTGGTGGCGGATCTTTATGCCCCCTGGTGGCGCAAACGGCAAAGTACGGGCGTTGCACAGCAAAGCGCTGGCAGTGAGCGGCATCTGGTGCGGGCCGGGCAGCTGGCAATGTTGCTCACCGCCCTGGCGCTGTCGCTGATGGCGGTGCTGTGTTACTACTGGCAGCAATATTCCGATATGCCGCTGCTGGCCTTTGCGTTAAGCGTGATGGTGTTTTCCTACAGCGGTTTACTTGGCGTGTTCTTTACTGCGCTCTTTACCCGTCGCGGCAATAGCCGTTCGGTAACTGCGGCGCTGCTAACCGGCTTTGGCGTGACCTTGTTGCTACAACCTTATGTGTTGCAGCAAATCAGCCCAACGCTGGCTGCGCTGGATCTCGGCTTTACCTGGCAACTCTGCCTCGGTAGTCTGGTCGCCTTTTTAGTTTGTGTCAGTGGTTCGCCCGCCAAAGTGGCGGCGGATGCGCTGACAACCTCCCGTTAAGAGGAATCTGTATGTCGTATCTTCTGGCCATCGATGGCGGTGGTACCAAAACAGCCGGTGTGCTGCAAGCTGTAGTTAGTGGTCAACGCTGGCAAGCCGTCAGTGGCCCGGCTCAGTTGACCAATGATTTACAACAAGCGCTGATAAATGTGCGCTCACTGGTGCAGGATCTGTGTCGTCAGGCCGGCATCAGCCCGGCCGCGATCACGGCGGTAATTGGTCTGGCCGGTGCCGGCAATCCGGCACTGCATAAAGCCTTTAGTCAACAACTGGCCTTACCCTTTGCCAGATGGCAGCTCACCACCGATGCCCGTACCTCATTGTATGGCGCTAATCAGGGCAAGCCTGTAGCGGTGGTCGCTATCGGTACCGGTTCAGTGGCGATGCGCTTAGAAGCCGATGGCACTGAACTGCAGGTAGGTGGCTGGGGTTTTAATATCGGTGACGAAGGCGGCGGCGCCTGGCTGGGCCGGGAATTGGTGCGGGAACTGTTATGGCAACTGGATTGGCAAAAGCCGTTCACTCCGCTGTTCTCGGCAGTAGCCGCGCGCTGCGGCAAAGATGCTGCCAGCCTGCTGCCCTGGCTGAAACAAGCGACGGCCAGTGACTTTGCTGCCCTGGCGCCGCTGGTATACCAATATGCCAGTGAGCCGGCAGCCCAACGCCTGCAGGCCCGTCAGGCCGATGCCATTAATCAGCTGGCATTATGTTGCCTGGCTGGCCAGGACTTGCCCCTGGTGTTGCTGGGCGGGCTGGCAACCGCCTGCACGGCGCAGCTGTCACCCTTATTACAACAGCGGTTACACGCCGCCAGCGGCGATGCCCTGACCGGCGGCCTGGTGCTGGCACAAGCCTTAGCAACTGCACCTTCGGAGGCCTGATGAGTACCAGTACCTTGCTTGCCCAATTAGCCACAATGAGCACAGAAGCCCGCAATGCCGCAAGTCGGAACCTGGATCAGCTCAGTAGCCTGCAGCTGGTTCAACTGATTAATCAGGCGGATCAACAAGTAGCCAACAGCATTACACCGGCACTACCGCAGATCGCTCAGGCGGTAGAACAGATAGTGCAGGCCTTTGCCAAAGGTGGCCGGTTGATTTATCTGGGGGCCGGCACCAGCGGCCGGCTCGGCATTCTGGATGCCGTTGAATGTCCGCCGACCTACAGCGTGCCAGACTCCCAGGTCATTGGCCTGATCGCCGGTGGCGCCAATGCCATTTATAAAGCGGTCGAAGGTGCCGAAGATAATCCGCAACTGGCGGAGCAGGATCTGCAGCAGATCAGCTTTCAGCCGCAGGATATTCTGGTTGGTATCGCAGCCAGTGGCCGCACACCTTATGTGATGGGCGGCCTGGCCTACGCCCGCCGCTGTGGTGCGGTAACCGTTGCCATCAGCTGCAATGCCGGTGCGCCTATTCTGGCTGCCGCTGATATCGCGATCTGTGCCGAAGTCGGCCCGGAAGTGGTGACCGGCTCTACCCGGATGAAAGCCGGCAGCGCCCAGAAAATGATTTTAAATATGCTCAGCACCGCTGCTATGGTGTTAAGCGGCAAGGTCTATCAGAATTTGATGGTTGATCTGCACGCCAGTAATCAAAAACTGGTGGCGCGCGCCGTGCGCATTGTGATGCAGGCCACCGACTGCGATCAGCCAACTGCCGAGCAGGCACTGGCGCGTTGTGAACAGAGTGCTAAGCTGGCGATATTGCATTTACTCAGCGGCCAGCCGGTCGAGGCCTGTCGGGCACAACTGCTGGCAGAGGGAGGTTTTGTGCGTAAAGCTCTGGAGGCGCTGCAATGAAACAGCTGCTATTGGTCCTGTTATGGTTAGTGCTATGTAGTGGCCAGCCGGCGCTGGCTGACAGTGCAGCCATTCGCACCGGTGCCGAGCAACCGGAGCGCTATTTGCCGCTGCTGGCCGGTAAAAAAGTGGGCTTACTGGTTAATCAAACCTCCAGAGTCGGCGAACAGCATCTGGTCGATTTCCTGTTACAGCAACAAGTGCAGGTGGTCGGCATCTTTGCACCTGAACATGGTTTTCGCGGCGATTACGACGCCGGCGCCCGTGTCGGTGATAGCCGCGATCCCCGCACCGGCCTGCCGATCTGGTCGATGTATGGCGCCAGTAAAAAACCGGATCTGAGTTTACTGCAGCAACTGGACCTGGTGATCTTTGATATTCAGGATGTCGGGGTGCGCTATTACACCTACATCAGCTCAATGCACTATATGATGGAGGCTGCCGCCGCTGCCGGGGTTGCGATGCTGATCCTGGATCGGCCAAACCCGAATGGTGCTTATCTGGACGGCCCGGTGCTGGATTTGAAATTTCAGTCCTTTGTTGGCATGCACCCGATCCCGCTGTTACATGGCATGACGGTTGGCGAGCTGGCACTGATGATCAAAGGTGAGCAGTGGATTGCCAATGCGGAAAAGCTGCAGTTAACGGTGATCCCAAATGCAAACTATCAGCGCGATCTGCCATACGAATTACCAATCCCACCCAGCCCGAATTTACCCAATGCCCAGGCGGTCCGGCTCTACCCTTCGCTGGGCTTTTTTGAAGCCACACCCCTGTCGGTCGGGCGCGGTACCCCCTTTCCGTTTCAGGTGCTGGGTTATGATCAGTTTGCCAGCGACGAATTTAGCTTTGTACCGGTAAGCACGCCGGGTGCAGCATTAAATCCGCCGTTAAAAGATAAAAAAGTCTATGGTGAAGATCTGCGTCAGGTCAGCACAGACGGCTTAACCCTGAGCTATCTGATGCGCTGGCAACAGTTGTTTGCCAGCTACGCCAAAGTGATGTTCACGGCACCGGACTTTATGGATAAGTTGGCCGGCACCGATCAGTTGCGGTTACAAATTGAACGTGGTGACAGTGAACCACAGATCCGTGATAGCTGGCAAAGTGCGTTGCAGCAGTTCAGGCTGCAACGCCAGCCATATTTGCTGTATCCGGAATGATTATTCCGCCGCCGCTGTTAAGCTAAAGCGTGCCAGCGGCGCCATCCGGGCTTTGTTCAGGCTCAGCTCGCCATTTGCCAGCGAATAATTATCTGCCAGCGCCAGCTGCGCTAAAAACGCCTGCTCCAGTGCCATTTTATCTTCGGCACAGGCCATCATAGTACCGGCAAGCTGCCCCACTTGGATCCGATAGGCTGACCCCTGCCAACTGCCACTAAAGCGGTTACAACCAGAGCGGCCCCAGACTTTGCCATCGGCCGTAAAATGGATAAAGGCGCCACTATCGGCAGCCACTGCCTGCCCCTGCAGCTCTGTCAGTTGCCAATCGCGGTCAAGCAAATCTGGCTGCACGGCTTCACCGGCCGTCACCGCTGCCACCTCTGTCGCGACCTTAGCCAAACGATAATGCTCGGCCAGGTCGCCAGTAATCAGCTCACCCTGCTGATCCAACTGCCGCACCGCATTTTCTTCAACCCGAAACCAGCGATTTTCCTGACTTTCGCTCTCCAGCCGGATTTTGCCGCCACTGGTATCCCAGCTAAAACGCCCCGTTTCGTTAAATTCATTATCCGGCTCTTCACCAAGATAAATACTTTGCAGCTGGAATTGACCATCGGCGCTTAGCGTCAGCGTGGTTTTAATCCCTTCACAACTGGCGCAGGGTAAGATCCCCTGATAGCTGCCGGCCCAGTCCAGCGAGTCACGGCTATTACTGCTCAGTTGCATGCTGCCGGCTCCCGGTTGCGGGGCGGTGTTGACCGGCTCAGGTGAACAGGCCGTCAGAAGTACCAGGCTGCTGGCAAGTAACAGTGGTAAATACAGGTATGGTTTGCGCATAGTAAGTTCCTTTTTTGGCTAGTTAACGCCCTAGGTCCCCAGAGGATTCTTTAATTCCAGGTTGGCTAAGTGTAGCAGCTGGCCGTTTAACAGTACCTGAACCACCTCACCCTGGCTATTCAGTAGTAAAAAGGTCGCACCTTGCCGCAACTGTGGCGAACTTTGCGTTGGCCGCAGCGGATTAACCAGTACCGGTAACCGGGTTTGTCGCTGCAGCAATTTGGCGTCACCGCTAAAGTGGGTATAACCTTGCCGTAATAGCTGCTGATAACGCTGATCGTCCAACAGTAATGGCTCGCTCAGCGGATAGGCACGGCCTTGCTGATAACGCAGCCCCGTCACGTCGAACAGGTGGTAGGCGCCGTAGCCACTCAGATCGCCCAGCTCATGGATCCGGGCATAGCTATCGCCTTCGGTATGAAAATTCACGCCGATATCCAGCACCGCCTCAGTGTCCGCAACCCGGACCTGCAGATTTTTCAGGATCAAATCTTTTAAGCCACCACTGCGGTTAAAGGGGATCGCTTCATAATCACTGAGTGGGGCCGCACGATAACTGCCGCTGGCAATCGCATTTAACCAGGCCACATACAACTGGAAATTCAGCCGCCGTGCCACCTGGCGATTATCGTCGGCACGATGGCCTCCGGCCTCGACTAACACCGTACTGATGCCCATACCGGCAAAGGTATCGCCAAAGGAGCGTGGCGACCAGGTATCGTTATAGCGGCCCAGATGTTCCGGGATCTGAGTATCCAACCAGGGTTTGATATGCGCAATCAGCTGCATCGCACGCCGGCGGCTGTCGTTAATGTCGCGAGCTGCGTTATAGGCCGGTGCCAGCAGTGAAATGGTTGCCGGGTTCGGAGCCTCACCGGCGGCATGAAAGCGGTTCTGGTCATGCAAGTTAAAGCCATAATCTGGCTGGATTTGCCGCGCCAGCTGCATCAGCAGGCGGCCTTCCGGACTCTGTAGCGCCAGCGCATCACGGTTAATATCTATGCCCTGGGCATTGACCCGGCTGTTCCGGGCGGCACCATCAGGGTTCAGCATGGGCACCAGATACAGGGTGATTTCGGAAAACCACTGCTCGCGCCAGGCCTGTTGCTCTGGTGCCAGCGTATAGCGCAATAAATCAAATAAGGCAGCGGTTGCGGTATGTTCATCGCCATGCATCTGCGACCAGGCCAGCACGCGTTTTTTGCCTTGCCCGAGCTTAAGTAAATAGATTGGCCGGTTTTCCACCGAGCGGCCCAGCTCGGTCACCGTTACTGCCGGATCGCTGGCATACTGCTTAATTAAAGGTTCAATATCAGCCAGTTGCAATCTGGGCTTATCGAAGCCTGGTTGCAGGTAAGGTTGATAATGTTCAAGTGTCGTTGCCTGTGCCATCGTCATGCCAGCCACCCAGAGTAAGATCAGTAACCATTTATTCATAATAAACCCCTTGCCGCTGCAATACTTATTCAGGCACAAATACAAAAGGTTGTAAAGACAATAACCTGGCAGCACCAAATGTCTGACAGACAAGCCTTGCAGCGCCGTCGTTTCCCCTGTATAAAATCTTAACAAAAGAAACTGTCAGCGCCAGGGTACCCTACCCCACTATCGGCTCAGTACCCCGGCAAATAAGGCAGACCGACCCCGCCAACGGAGGATTTCGTGTCAGACTGGCTTACCCTGTTACCGGCAATCGTCGCTATTGCCGTGGTGTTGTGGCGCAAGGAAGTGATCCTGGCGCTGTTGTTGTCGCTTTGTACTGCCGAATTGCTGATCTTTATCCAGCAGGGCCAGGGACTGGGCGCCAGTTTACTGTTAAACGGCAGTATCCAGACTCTGGAGCGGATTGTCGAGGTTACGGCGGATGCCGGTAATGCCCGTATTCTGATGTTCTCGTTGCTGGTCGGCGGCTTACTGGCCTATTTACGCTATTCCGGTGGCGTAACGGCGACGGTGGAGCTGTTGATCCGCAAAGGGGTAGCCCGCACCGGACGCCAGGCCGGTTTGCTGACCTTTGGCATCAGCTTCTTTACCTTTATTGAATCGAATTTAAGCTCGCTGACCAAGGGGATCAGTACCCGTGGCCTGTTTGATAAATTTGGCATGAGCCGGGCCCGGCTGGCTTATATTATCGACAGTACCAGCTCGCCAATTTGTATCATTATTTTGCTCAATGGCTGGGGCGCCTATGTACTGGGGCTGCTTAGCACCTATGAATTATCGGTGCCGGCTGTGTCTGTACTGCTGGGCACTATTCCACTGAACTTTTATGCGCTGTTTACGCTGGCAGTGGTGCTGTACACCATTATTAGCGGTAAGGTGTATGGCCCACTGCGCCGCGCCGAAAAACAGCAAAACCGGCTGGCCGATCATACCGAAATTGACACCCCCGCCAGTCACCCGTCTTATATGTTGGTGCCGTTATTAACACTGGTGTTTTCGATGGTCGCCTTTATGCTGCTAACCGGTAACGGTAATCTGGTGCAAGGCTCAGGTTCCAAATCGGTGCTGTATGCGACTGTGCTGGCGTGTCTGGTAGCATATAGCATGATGCTGTTTAGCCGGCGCTTTCAGCACCAGCAGTTGGTGAATATCGGTTTTAAAGGCATCTCAGAGCTATTACCTGTGGTTACCATAGTACTGCTGTCAATGGCGCTGGGTACCAGTTTAAAGATGCTGGGCACCGGCGCCGTGATCGCTGGCATGGTTGATCAGAGTGTGCCGCATTTTCTGATCCCGGCATTGCTGTTCCTGGCCGGTTCACTGATCTCCGTCACTACCGGCACCAGCTGGGGGACCTTTGCGATCCTGGTACCCATTGGTATGCCAATGGTGACCCTGCTGGAGTTACCACCCCAGTTGGTGTTAGCGGCCATTTTAAGCGGCGGCATTTTCGGCGACCACTGCTCGCCAATCTCCGACAGTACCGCAGTCAGCTCGGTTGCTGCCGGCTGTGATCTGCTGGAGCATGTAAAAACCCAGCTGCCTTATGCGCTGTTTTGTGGTCTGCTGGCCCTGCTCGCCTTTACCCTGACCGGCTGGATGATGATCTAAGCTGTGCCGCGCCCCGGTATTAGTGTCCGCCACGACAACGTGCTACACTGCCGGGGCCGTTGTTAAAAAGTCAAGAAGTCCTGTCTATGGCCCGTAAAACCAAAGCTGAAGCCGAAGCCACCCGCGAACTGATTCTGGATGCGGCTGAACAGTTGTTTTTTCAGCATGGCGTATCCCGTACCACGCTGGAAAAAATTGCCGCCGCTGCCGGCGTTACCCGCGGTGCTATTTACTGGCATTTTGAGAATAAATCAGCACTGTTCAGCGCTATGCTGGAGCGGATCCGGCTGCCCTTTCAGCAAATGCTCGGCCAGCTCGATATGCTGCAGCAGGGCGATCCGCTGGCACAACTGCGCGATTTTCTGATCCAATCGTTAACGTTGATCAGCAGCAGTGAACGACACTTCCGGGTCTTATCGATCGTATTCTTACGCTGTGAATATATTGATGAGCTAAATCCCGCGGTGTCGCGCCAGGAGGAGCTGGACAAAACAGCCAATGCCATTATCAGCCGCGCCTTACAACGTGCCCGGAGTGCTGGCATGTTGCAAGCCGATGTCGATCCTGATCTGGCGGCCTGTGCCATTCATGCCTATCTGGGTGGTCTGATCCGTAAATATCTGCTGAAACCCGATTTCTGCGATCTGAAGCAGGCTGCGGCCTTTATCGATCTGATGCTAAACGGCATAAAAAAGCCAGTCTGAAAGCTGGGAATCCTTCCCGCTAAACAGACTGGCAAAGGTACAAACCTTTAAGTCGTGACACGCTTTACGCGAGACGCGGCTTAGCCGCAAAGAAGCGCATCACCACGTAGTAAAATATCGGCACCAGAAACACCGCCAACACAGTCGCAGAGATCATACCGCCGAGTACACCGGTACCAATCGCATTGCGACTGGCAGAGCCGGCGCCACTACTGATCACCAACGGCAGTACCCCTAATGAGAACGCCATTGACGTCATAATAATGGGCCTTAAGCGTAAGCGGACAGCTTCGATAATGGCGGCTTTTAGTTCACGGCCCTGTTGCTGCAGCTCGCGGGCAAACTCGACAATCAGAATGGCGTTTTTCGAGGCCAGCCCCATAGTGGTTAATAACCCGACCTGAAAATAGACATCATTGCCCAGACCACGCAAATAGGCGGCACAGAGCGCACCGAAAATCCCCAGCGGTACCACCAGAACAACGGCGAAAGGCACCGACCAACTCTCATACAGCGCCGCCAGACAGAGGAAGACCACCAGGATCGACAGCGCATATAAGGCCGGTGCCTGCGAACCAGACAGCTTTTCCTGATACGAGGTTGCAGTCCATTCAAAGTCGATACCGGCCGGCAGTTGCCGCACCAGTTGCGCCATGGTCGCCATCGCATCGCCTGAGCTGACGCCAGGCGCCGGCTCACCCTGAATTTCCATGGCGCTGACCCCGTTATAGCGTTCCAGACGCTGCGGACCATACTCCCAACGGCTGCTGGCAAAGGAGCTGAAGTTCACCATCTGGCCCTGCTTATTGCGGACATACCATTTGTTCAGATCTTCCGGCGTCATCCGGAATTCCGGATCGGCCTGTACATAGACCTTTTTCACCCGGCCGCGGTCGACGAAATCATTGATATAGGCCGAGCCCCAGCCAATAGCCAGCGTTTGGTTGATTTCACTTAGCGATACACCCAACGCCTGAGCTTTTAGCTGATCCACGTCAATTTGTAACTGGGCCGCATCTTCCATACCATTTGGCCGCACCTGCATTAACGTCGGCTCTTTTGCCGCCATGCCCAATAACTGATTACGGGCATTAAGCAGCGCTTCATGGCCAAGGCCACCACGGTCCTGCAGGTACAGGTTAAAACCGGTCGCCCGCCCTAACTCTGAGATCGGTGGTAAGTTAAAGGCAAACACCTGCGCCTCTTTAATGGTGCTGAAAAAACCGTAGGCTCGCCCTATTACTGCCTGCACACTATCTTCCGGCCCACGTTCTGACCAGTCTTTTAACCGTACGAAGGCTAAACCAACGTTCTGCCCCCGGCCGGCGAAACTAAAGCCGCTGACGGTAAAGGCAGAAATAACGGCCGGATCCTGCTGATAGTGTTGGCTGATTTTGTCCATTACCGCCTCGGTGCGCTCCAGGCTGGCACCTGTAGGTAACTGCACTATGCTAAGAAAAATGCCCTGATCTTCCTCCGGCAAGAAGGAGGTAGGTAAGCGTATAAACATTACCGCCATAATGGCCACAATGGCGCCATATACCAGCATCGAGCGACCGGGCCGCTGTAACATGCCAGCCACGCCGCGCTGATAGCCTTTGTTACTGCGTTCAAAGTTGCGGTTAAACCAACCGAAGAACCCCTTACTGGGTGGTAAATGGCCGGCTTTGAGCATGGTCGCGCACAGCGCCGGGGTAAAGATCAACGCTACTAGTACCGACAGCGCCATTGCCGTCACTATGGTAATGGAGAACTGCTTATAGATAGCGCCGGTGGCGCCACCAAAGAACGCCATCGGCACGAAAACTGCCGACAATACCAGACCAATGCCAATCAATGCGCCGGTGATCTGCCCCATCGATTTACGGGTTGCTTCTTCCGGTGGCAAACCTTCTTCAGTCATTACCCGCTCAACGTTTTCCACCACCACGATTGCATCATCAACCAGCAAGCCGATGGCCAACACCATACCAAACATGGTCAGGGTATTAATCGAAAAGCCAAAGGCGGCCATCACGCCAAAGGTGCCGAGTAACACCACCGGCACTGCCAGGGTTGGGATCAGGGTCGCGCGGAAATTCTGCAGGAACAGATACATCACCAGGAATACCAGGATCACCGCTTCAATCAGGGTTTGTACCACTGAGGTAATGGAAATTTCGACAAAGGGCGTAGTGTCATACGGAATTTCGGTGACCAGGCCAGCCGGAAAGTAAGGTTTTAACTCTTCCAACCGCTGCCGCACGGCTGCTGCCGTATCAAGGGCGTTAGCGCCGGTGGCCAGCTCAATCGCAATACCGGTGGCTTCCTGACCGTTAAAACGGCCCATGACAGCGTAGTTCTCGCCACCCAGCTCAACCCGGGCCACATCACCAAGTTTCACGGTGGAGCCATCAGCATTCACCCGCAGCAGAATATCGGCAAATTCTTCGGCTGAGGTTAAGCGGGTTTGCGCCAATATTGGGGCATTAAACTGCTGACCGGGCAATGCCGGTGCACCGCCTAACTGGCCGGCAGTGACCTGATTATTTTGCACCCTCACCGCCGCCGTAACATCAGCCGGTGTCAGATTAAACTGGTTTAACTTAGCGGCATCCAGCCAAATCCGCATCGCATACTGGCTACCAAATACCGTGACATTACCGACGCCCGGGGTACGGCTGAGCGGATCCCGCACGTTAGCGACCACATAGTCGGCAATATCATCGCGGCTTAAACTGCCGTCAGCCGAGATAAAGGCCACCACCATCAAGAAGGCGCCATTGGATTTAGCGACCCGCACCCCTTGTTGCTGTACTTCCTGTGGCAGTAACGGAATAGCCTGCTGTAACTTGTTTTGTACCTGCACCTGCGCGATATCGGCGTTGGTACCGGTTTCAAAGGTCAGAGTTAAACTGATATTGCCGGACGAATCACTTTGCGCCGACATATACATCAGGTTATCTAAACCGGTCATCGACTGCTCGATGACCTGGGTCACCGCATCTTCTGCTGTTTGTGCCGAAGCACCTGGATAGCTGGCAGAAATGGTTACCGCAGGCGGCGCAATACGCGGGTATTGCTCTACCGGCAGCTGCATAATCGACAAGGCACCGGCCAGCATAATAACGATGGCGATAACCCAGGCAAAAATCGGCCGGCTAATAAAGAAATTCGCCATCTGTTACTCCTGTACCGCTACAGCATTAACCTGCGCACCCGGCTGCACTTTTTGCAGGCCGGCAACGATTACCCGTTCACCGGCGGCCAGCCCATCCTGTACTACCCAGTACTGCTGATAACTGCGGCCAAGGGTAACTTGTCTGGCTTCAACCTGTTGCTGATTATTCACCACTAATACCTGAGTTGCACCCTTAGGCAAACGCTTTACTGCCGCTTGCGGTACCAGTACCGCATTCGTCTGCCCGGCCTGTGCCAGACTGGCGCGGACAAACATGCCGGGTAATAGCAGCCCATCCGGATTGGGGAATACTGCCCTTAAGGTCACCATACCGCTGCTGGGATCGACACTAGCTTCGGAGAACTGCAATTCGCCCTGTGCCGGATATTGACTACCATCTTCCAGCTCCAGGCTTACGCTGACAATCTGCTGCCCGTGATGCTGAATTTGTCGCCGCAATTGCAGCAGTTCACTACTTGATTGCGTTAAATCAACGTAGATAGGCTCAAGTTGTCGGATAGTAGCTAATACTTCGCTCTGATTTGCCGTTAACAGCGCGCCCTCGGTGACCAGCGAGCGACCAATTTGACCGGCAATAGGCGCAGTAATGCGGGTGTAGTTCAGGTTAATCTGTGCCACCTGCCGCTGCGCTGTTGCGGCTTGCACTTCGGCCGCAGCTTGCAATAAGGTGGCGCGCGCATCATCGACATCCTGCTGACTGACCACTTGCGAAGCGAGCAGCCCCTGTAACCGTTTCAGACGCTGCTCAGCGTTGGTTGCTGCCGCCTGTGCCCGGCTTAAATTAGCCTCTGCGGTGGCAAGTGCCGCCTGATAAGGCGCCGGATCAATCTGATATAACAGTTCACCGGCAGCCACCTGCTGGCCCTCTGTAAAGTGCCGTTTTTGCAGAATACCGCTGACCTGCGGCCGGATTTCTGCCTGTCGGAAGTCGGTGGTACGGCCGGGTAATTCCGTAACTTGCGCTAATGACTGCGATTGAACCTGATAGACCCCAACCTCCGGTAACCCGGGAGCGGTTAGCGCTTGCGGAGCCGGTTCACTGCAACCAGTTAACAGGCCAATTAGGATCGCGAAAACGCTGCTGTTGCGCAGAATAACTTGAAATTGCCGCATGCTTGCCCTTGCAGATGGAAGAATTAATCAATGGTAGGTTTTACCTGCCCTGGTTTGCTTAACAATATACATACAGGCTTGTATGTTTTCAAGCGCAGAAAATCCGTGCTGCGTTTAATGGCGTTAAGTGCGGGATAAAGTGTAGCAGCGAGTCTGTTGACCCGCTGTACGACCTTAGGCCAATGAACTGACTAAGCGGCGTTGCTCCGCCAATCCCATGCTAATGACAAAGGGGGATTCTGCCTGCTGCGCCAGACTAAAATCGGCTTTGCTTTGCCAGTTGTGCCAGTTAACCGCAATCAGACTTTGTGCGACGGCGCTACCAAGGCTACTGCCAGGGCCCAGTAAGATCAGGTGATCCGGCGCAAACTCTTTTACTGCTACCTCAATAGCCTTACTAAAGTGATAGGTCTGACAGACCTGATCGCCAAGGGTATAGGCTTTTAGTGCCGCGGCCTGGGCTAAACCAGCCGGCCAAATCTGGCCGCGGCCATCAATCAGCGGGAGTTGCGGTGGGTGAAACAGTTGCTCGGCAAAGCGACTCATCGCCTGATCTGAGGCCGGTTGCATCAGGGGGCTATGAAAGGCGGCATGGCCGGGTAATAACAGCGGAAAACGCTCATCACAGGGCGGCAGGGCCTGCATCGCGGCATGCACCGCCTGCTGTGTGCCGGCCAGCACCGCATAACCGCCATACACAATCGACATAAAGAGCGCACCCTGATGTTGCCATAGCTGCTCTGCTACAGCGCGTTGCTTTGCGGCATCGGGCTGCCAGTCGCTATTAACCAGCGGATAGATAAACTGCGCCCCGGCCGCCTCGGCCGTCAGCTGCGCCATACCGGTGACCAGCTGCATCTGACTGTCACCCTGCCAGACACCGGCACAGCCAAGCGCAGTATACCAACCCATAGAATTGCCGGTTACCGCCACGATCTCCACATGTTCGCGATCAATGGCCGCAAAATCAGCGATACCACAGCTATAAATCAGCGCTGCCGCATTCTCGGCTTTTAAATGCTCGCGACTACTAAAGGCCGGCGCCTGATCCAGTGCCGTTACCGTGCTTAACCCGAGCTGCTCCCGCACCGCATCAAATTGCTTAAGCCAGCTACTGTCGGCGGCGACCTGCTTCAGATAGCCCAGCTCAGTGCGGTTATAGCTGCCACGACCGGGGCAAACGACGACGGCGGTTTTTTTACCACTCATACTAACACCTCCGCAGTGAGTAACTGCTGCATGGCAGCGCTGATTTGCGCTTTCGATGGCAGTACCTGATAGGCGGCTGCCCCCAGTGGAATAAAGCTGTCTTCAGCGGTAATACGCTGGATCTGATACAACCCGGGCCGCGCTTCATGTAGCAGTGTAAACAGCTCTTCGCTGAGTGAACCGCGCCGGCGGCATTCATCCACCAGCAGAATTTTGCGACAAGGGCCAAGCGCCTGAATAATGGCATCGATATGCAGCGGCACCAGACAGCGCAGGTCAAGTAAACGGATGTCCGCTGTTTGCTGCGGTAATTCCGCTAACGCCTGGCGACTTAAGTAATAACCATTGGCATAGCTAATGACCGCCAGCTGCTCCCCCTCACCATACACTGCCGGCTCGCCGAGCGCAGGCAACGGCTGATCTGGCTCTGGGTATTGGCAAAGCCATAAGCCATCGCCCGGGTTTAGCAGATCCCGCGTCATATAGAGCGCGATCGGCTCAAGCAGGATCACCAATCGCTTTTGCTGGTAGGCCAGCTGAACCGCCTGGCGCAGCAGCAGCACCGCATCAGCGCCGTTAGACGGACAGAGCAGAATAATGCCCGGAATGTCGCGAAACACAGCAAAGGAATTATCATTGTGAAAGTGACCACCAAAGCCGCGCTGATAGGCCAGACCCGCTATGCGGATCACCATCGCATTATGGTACTGGCCATTGGAGAAAAACGGCAGCGTTGCCGCTTCACCACGGATCTGATCCTCGGCATTATGCACATAGGCCAGAAACTGAATTTCCGGAATCGGCAAAAAGCCTTGCTGCGCCAGACCAATCGCCAGCCCGAGAATACTTTGCTCATCGAGCAGAGTATTAATCACCCTGTTGGCGCCAAATGCATGGACCAAATGCTGTGATACGCCATAAACACCGCCTTTTTTGCCGACATCTTCGCCAAATAGCAGAGTTTGTGGATATTGCGCAAAGAGATCGTGCAGCGCCCAGTTTAACAGCTTGGCTAAATGCTGGCCTTTACCCAGGTTATGCTGATCATAGGCAAACAACGCCTGTCGCACAGCTGGCAGCGGCAATGGCGGTGTCGGTAAAGCGGGATAACTCGGCGCAATCGAGGCCATTACGGCGGCAGCGCTGGTCAGTTTGGGCCGGCTACTGGCCACAGCAGCCACGCGGGCAATTTGCGCCGCCAACTGCTGCACACTTTGTAACAGCGCGGCCTGCGATAAGATACCACGACTGAGTAGCATGCCGCTGCTGGCTAATAACGGGTCCTGCTCCAGCTCGGTTTCAATTTGCTGTTTGCTGCGATAGGCC
The DNA here is from genome assembly GCF_001704375.1 of Alishewanella sp. HH-ZS. Taxonomy (NCBI): domain Bacteria; kingdom Pseudomonadati; phylum Pseudomonadota; class Gammaproteobacteria; order Alteromonadales; family Alteromonadaceae; genus Alishewanella; species Alishewanella sp. HH-ZS. Next base: position 66,768 of record NZ_LZEJ01000002.1, read on the forward strand.
ACTTCCGCATCGGCGCCGGCATGACCAAATAAGCGTACCGTCGATAGATGCAGCAGCGCCGGTGCGCGTTTGCTGCGGACATAGTGTGCGGCCGCCTTGGCGACGCGCAGTGTTTCGGCTAAATCACTGCCATCAGCAGCAAAGTAGCGCAGCTCTGGCCGCTCAGCCAGGCTTTGTTCGATCCAGCCTTGCGGTGTCGGGGTGGAAATCCCCAGGCCATTGTCTTCACAGACCAGCAAAATCGGCAGCGGCACATGCTGATAGGCCGCCCAACAGGCTGAGTTAATGGCGCCCTGTGCCGTCGAGTGGTTGGCCGAAGCATCACCAAAGCTACAAACCACTATCGCATCTTCCGGCCAGTTACCGGGCTGGCCAAGCCGCTTACTAAGATCAATGGCAAAGGCAGTGCCGACCGCTTTCGGTAATTGCGAAGCAATGGTACTGGTTTGCGGCGGAATATTCAGTGCCAGGCTACCCAGCACCTTATGCCGGCCGCCGGAGATCGGGTCTTCACTGGAAGCACAAAACGACAATAACATATCGTACAGCGGCGTACTGCCAGATAGCTGCTTGCTACGCTCAATAAAAAAGGCGCCGCTACGGTAATGTAAAAATGCCGGATCGCTCAGGCGCAGCGCAGCGGCCACCGCAGCATTAGCCTCATGGCCCGCACTGCCAATGGTATAAAAACTTTGGCCTTTGGCTTGCAGTAAGCGCGACTGTAAATCCAGCAGCCGGCTACAAAGCTGGCTGTGCCACAGCCGGTACAGATCGCTATCGCTCAGGCTGTCCGGCCAGTGTGGTGTGGGTAAGGCGCCTTGTTCGATGCGCGCCAAAAACCCCTGCAACCAGGGGTGCAAGGCTTCGGTCATGCTGGCCTCCGGCTTAGCTAAAGGCTTGCAAGCCGGTCTGGGCACGGCCCAGAATCAGCGCATGCACATCATGGGTACCTTCGTAGGTATTCACCGCCTCGAGGTTCATCACATGGCGAATAACATGGTATTCATCGGCAATGCCATTACCGCCGTGCATATCGCGGGCGATGCGGGCAATCTCCAGTGCCTTACCACAGGAATTACGTTTAATCAGCGAAATGGTCTCGGGTGGCAGCAAACCGGCATCCATTAAGCGACCAGCCTGTAAGCAGGCCAGTAAGCCAATGCTAATCTCGGTTTGCATATCGGCCAGTTTCTTTTGTACTAATTGGGTTTGCGCCAGTGGCCGGCCAAACTGGATCCGATCCAGCGTATATTGCCGCGCCGCATGCCAGCAGAACTCGGCCGCACCCAGCGCCCCCCAGGCAATGCCATAACGGGCTTTGTTCAAACAGCCAAAGGGGCCTTTCAGGCCACTGACATTGGGTAATAAAGCCTCTTCCGGCACGGCGACATTATCCATCACGATTTCACCGGTAATGGAGGCGCGCAATGAGAACTTGCCTTCAATTTTTGGTGCCGACAAACCGGCCATGCCTTTTTCCAGCACAAAGCCGCGAATTTCACCGTCCAGCTTAGCCCAAACCACAAACACATCGGCGATCGGGCTATTGGTGATCCACATCTTGCTGCCGTTAAGCAGATAACCGCCGTCAATCCGTTTGGCGGTAGTGCGCATACTGGCCGGATCGGAGCCGGCATCCGGTTCGGTTAAACCAAAGCAGCCGACCCACTCACCGGTCGCTAACTTGGGCAGATATTTCATGCGCTGTGCTTCGGTACCGTATTCATGAATGGGATGCATCACCAGCGAGGATTGCACACTCATGGCACTGCGATAACCGCTGTCCACCCGCTCCACTTCGCGCGCGACCAGGCCATAGCTGACGTAGTTAACAGCTGAGCAGCCATATTTTTCCGGTAAGGTCGCGCCAAGCAAGCCGAGTTCGCCCAGCTCATTCATAATTTCACGGTGAAAATGTTCTTCGCGGTTGGCCATTAACACCCGGGTTTGTAAGCGTTCCTGACAATACTGATGGGCGGTATCACGAATGAGCCGCTCTTCTTCGGTTAACAGTTGGGAGAATTGAAACGGATCTTGCCAATCAAATTGTGGACGCGCCATCTTACACCTCATTATGTCATGGGAAACGCCTGACATTCGCTGTAATAACCGACAGTTAACGCCAAAACGTCTTACTCTGTTGCTCACTCTACTGCGGCCTGATATAAAGTTAAAATATATTAATTCTGTAGATGCTATAGCTTTTAACTATGGATATTCGCCAACTCAAATACTTTGTTGCGGTCTATGAACAGCGCAGCATCAGCGCCGCGGCGCGCCAATGCTGTGTCGCCCAACCTTCGTTATCGGCGGCCCTGTTGCAGTTAGAGCAGGAGCTGGGAGTGAGTTTATTTCTGCGCCTGCCCAAAGGGGTTACGCCAACGGAGGAAGGCGATAAGCTGTATGGCCATGCCGGTAAGTTACTGGCGCAGCTAGCCTCGCTAAAAGCCTCGTTTCAGGCCCCGGCCGCGAAGGTGCGTTTTCGCCTCGGTTTAATTCGCGCCTTAGGCGTCGAACGAATGAGTGCGCTGCTGCGTGAGTTTAGCCAGCAGGTACCGGGGCTGGAGCTGCACCTGGTCGAGCCGGATGCGCCTTGCGACGCACGGATTATTACCCCGGCGCAGCAACAAGGGGGGGAGGTATTACAACCGATCTGGCGCGACCGCTATTTATTGGCATTGCCACCGGCCTGGCCGCTCAGCCTGCAATCGCAGCTGACGCTGGACGATTTTCAGGACCTGCCACTGATTAAACGTACGCCCTGTGATGCCTGGGATCTACTGTATCCGCAGCTAAGCCGGCGCAATATTCAGCCGGCGATCCGTGCTGATATTCAAACCATAGAGTATGCGCTGGGCCTGGTGTCGGCCGGCGTGGGGTGTGCGCTGGTACCGGATTTTGACAGCTTACTGCAGCGTAGTGATGTGGCGTTAAAACCGATTGCCGGCCTGCAGCTGGAGCGCACCATTGCCCTGGCCTATCGCAGTGACAACGCCCATCCGGCCTTGCCGGTACTGCAGCAGCTTTGTAGCCAGAGTAGTGCGCTTTAAAAATAACTTAACTTCGGTAAGGCGTTAAGCAGTGGTCTTTGCAGCAAGAGGCTTTAACCAACGCTCAGCAAACTGATCGGCCGGTACCGGTTTACCAAAATGGTAGCCCTGTGCACGGGCACAGCCGAGTTGCAACAGATAAGCCGCCTGCTCTGCCGTTTCCACCCCTTCGGCAATGGTCAGCATATCCAGACTTTTTGCCATCGCCAGAATGGTTTTTACCACCATATTATGATGGTGATCACCGGGGATATTATTGATAAAGGCTCGGTCAATCTTTAGCGTGGAGGCACGAAAACGGGTCAGATAAGCCAGCGAAGAGTAGCCAGTACCAAAATCATCAATGGCCCAGCTAAAGCCCATCGCTTCCAGCTCGGCCATTTGCCGCAGTGACTGCTCCGGATTACGCATAATCAACGATTCTGTCACTTCCAGTTCAATCTGGGTGGGCGCAATACCGCTGCTACAGACTGCAAAGTCACTGACTAATTGCTCATTATCGAGCTGGCGGGCCGAGACGTTGACCGATAACCGGCCCGGCAAACGATAGCCTTTTTGCTGCCACAGATTCAGCTGTCGGCAGGCAGTTTGCATTACCCAATTTCCCAACTCCGGCATCAGGCCACGCTCTTCGGCCAGCGGAATAAAGGTATCCGGACTGACCCAACCCCATTCATCGTCGTACCAACGGCAGAGTGCTTCTGCGCCTGACAACTGGCCGCTCGCCAAATCCAGTTGTGGTTGATAGTTTAAACTGAGCTTACCACTGCGTAGCGCCAGCATAAACTTTTCTAATACCTTTTGCCGTTCGCTAAGCGCCTGGCTCATTGAAGGCTCGAACACCTTTAAGCCACTACCACTGCTTTTTGCCTCGGCCAGTGCAATACTGGCAAAACGCAGCAATTCCGGGCCATTCAGCTCTTCGGCAGTGACCAGGGCGCAGCCCAGATTCACATTCAGCGCGAAATCTCTGCCGGCACAATGAAAGGGCCACATAAACAGCTTTTGTACCTGCCGGCACAGTTGCTCCAGCTCACGGACTGAATACACCGGGCTTAAGAGCGCAAATTGATCGGCAGAATAGCGCGCCAGGTAGCAGCTCTCTGGTAAATCATCGCGCATCCGCTTGGCGGCAGCAGTCAGGATTTCATCGCCCACTTTAAAACTAAAGAGATCGTTTAATTCCTTAAACCGGCTGATATCAATCAGCGCTATGCCCAAACCGGCTCTGTTGCCATCGACTCTCGGCCAATTTTGCAACTTTTCCAGCAAATGGGCACGATTTGGCAACTGGGTGACCGCATCACGATAGGTAAGTTTGCGAATAAAGCGCTCACTCTGGCTGCGCTCCAGCTCGGCACCGACCTGAGCTGCAGCGATACGCAATACCTCACGGCTGATATCCGGCCGCGGCAAAGCCTTGGCCGCCATAATGCTTAAGATACCCAGCTTTTGGCCACTGGTATTCAGAATAGGCATGCCAAGGTAACTTTCAACCCCCAGGTCTACCAGCAACTTATCGTCCGGAAACGCCTGACATACGCCCTGCTGATACAAACAGGGCTCGCGCTCCGGCACGGTTTCGCAGGGCGTGCCTTTCAGCGGGTAGGTGATATTATCGAGCAGTTGGCCCTGGCCCCACAGCGCTATGGTGCGGGCTTCGGTTGAGGTCGCTGAGGCTTCGGCAATCAGGCAGTATTCAACGTCAAGAATTTCGGCCAGCCGCTGTACCAAGGTGGGTAAAAAATCCGGATAGCCGCTCTGTGTTAACACATCGGCTAATTGCCGGAAAATTTCCTCGGTACTAAAGCGTGCTTGCATGGTTTGGCTAACTGCTGCCTGTTGATTACCACATATTAGACATCGCACTACACCAATGCAAGCACAGTGTTAACTGACTATTTCGATGCAATCAATCGGGCAAACTTCAATACAGGTCGGTTTGTCGTAAAACCCAACGCACTCGGTGCAGCGCGATGGTTCCACCTGATAATGCAACGGCCCCATGCTAATGGCCTCGTTTGGACACTCCGGCACACACATATCGCAATTAATGCAACTTACCTCGATAACGGCCGTCATCTCAGACAATCTCTGTTGCTAAACCGGCTGCTGCCGCACTAGTAACGGGTAGCTGTTTTAGCAACATCGCATGCTGCAATAGAACCTGTGCCGGCAGCTTTACCTTTAGCTGATAACAGGCACCGGGCGCAAGCAGCAGATCCTGATCCTGCTGATTACGCAATGCTTCAAGTCGGAACGGCTGATTGCCCCGTGGCGTCATTAAAATCAGCTGATCACCAACCGCAAATTGGTTTTTCACCTCAAGTAACGCAAAGCCCTCGCTATCTTGCTCACCAATAAACTCGCCAACCAGTAACTGCTCACCCACGCTGTGACTGGTAGCATAATTTTGCGTCTCCTGTGGCTTATGGCGACGTAAAAAGCCCTCCGTAAAACCACGATTAGCCATGCCTTGCAATTCACTTAACAGCTTGCTATCAAAAGCCTTGCCGGCCACCGCATCATCAATCGCCTTGCGATACACCTGAGCGGTACGGGCAACATAATAAGGTGACTTGGTGCGGCCCTCAATTTTCAGGGAATGCACGCCCATAGCGGTTAACGCCTGCACATGCTCAACCGCGCGTAAGTCTTTTGAGTTCAGAATATAGGTGCCATGCAGATCTTCGTCGATGGTCATCAGTTCACCGGGCCGCCCTTGCTCTTCCAGCAGCGCCGGGGTACTGATCGGCTTAAATTGCCCGACCTCATCTTCTACTGCGGCATGCACCTGATAGGGCCAGCGGCAGGAGTTAGTACAGGTGCCCTGATTCGGATCCCGCTTATTGATATAACCCGAGAGCAAACAACGCCCGGAATAGGCCATACAGAGCGCGCCATGCACAAAGACCTCCAGCTCCATTTCCGGCACTTCACGGCGGATTTCAGCAATTTCCTCGACAGATAATTCGCGTGACAGAATCACCCGCTCCACCCCCTGCGTTTGCCAGAACTTTACCGCCGCCCAGTTAACAGTATTGGCCTGCACCGATAAATGTAGCGGCTGCTCCGGAAAATGCTGCCGCAGCAAATAAATCACGCCAGGATCAGACACAATCAGCGCATCCGGCTTTAACGCCACCACCGGCTGCATATCGCGGACAAAGGTGGTCAACTTGCTATTATGTGGTGCGATATTCACGACCACATAAAAGCGCTTACCCAAGGCATGGGCTTCGTTGATCCCTGTCTCCAGCGCCGCTAAATCAAACTCATTATTGCGTACCCGCAAGCTGTAACGTGGCTGGCCGGCATAAACGGCATCGGCACCATAGGCAAAGGCCAGCCGCATTGCTTTTAAACTGCCGGCGGGTGATAAGAGTTCAGGTTTAAACATCAATAGGGTCTCAGTCAGGATCAGGGCGCCGATTTTAACCGGCTATTTTCACCTTGCATTGATCCAGCGCAAGCTTCACCAGCTGACTAAATCACTCTTTCTTCATATACTGGTCAGTCCAATCTCTGTGTTCACTTCTTAAGCAGCCTTGTTCCAGATCAATAACCCTTAAACTGATACTTTTATACTACCGCCATCTTACTGCTACATTGAGCAATCTATGTCTGAGCTGTTATTAGGTACTGAAAATACCGACGCCGAGCCGACCATCGCTGAGCTGATTAAAAAGCCCTTGCTAACCTGCCCGCCACAAACCAGCCTGCAACAAGCGGCAAAGCTGATGCGCAGCCATGGCGTCAGCTGTATTTTGGTAGAAGAGCAAGGTCAGATCACTGGCATCTGGTCCGAAGCTGACACCCGGAAACTAGACTTTGCCGGCAGCAAACCGTCAGAGATCAAGGTTGGCTCAGTGATGTCATCACCGGTGATCAGTGCCAGTGGTTTGACCCGGGTTAGCGGTGCAGCCAGTTTAATGCTGAATCATAATATCCGCCGCTTGCTGGTAGTGGACCCACAACAACGGCCGATAGGGTTACTGACGCAAAGCGATATTATCCGCCAGCAAAAAATTGAATTTTATCTGCGCTTTCGGGACGTTGGCAGCTGTGTTGACAAGGCACCGCTGCATTTGGCTGCCGCCTTGCCTTTGGCTGAAGCAGTGGCGGAAATGCGCCATCACCGCGCTGACGCCGCCATTATTTGCTTTGGCGCTGATGATTACGGGTTGGTCACTGAACGCGATTTGGTGCGTTTACTGGCAGAGAACTGTGACGTGTCATCAATAGGCGAGCTGGCCAGCCGACCACTACTAACGGTAGCGCCGGAATTGACGCTGCTGCAAGCGGTAGAACAGTTAACCGAGCATGGCATTCGTCATCTTGGCGTCACCAAAGATGACAATATTTGTGGTTTACTGTCTTTTAGTGCCATTCTGCGCAATGTTGAATATGCCTATATTGAACAGCTAAAAACGGAGCTACGCGATCGCGATAACGCACTACGTACTTCGGCCGACTATTTACGGCTGGCACATAAAGTGATTGATGCGTCGATGGACGGCATTATGATCACCGATCAGCATGGCTTTATTCAGTCGGTGAATCCCAGCTTTACTAAGCTGACCGGCTACAGCAAGGAAGAGGCAATGGGTCAAACCCCACGCTTGCTCAGCTCCGGTTTGCATACTACCGATTTTTACCGCCGCATGTGGCAGACTCTGCTCGAGCAAGGCCACTGGCAAGGTGAAATCTGGAATAAGCGTAAAAATGGCGAGCTTTATCCACAGTGGCTCAGCATTACGGCCATTCGCGCCGAAGATGGCCAGATTACGCAATATGCGTCAATTTTTAGCGATATTACCGAGCGCAAACAGCAGGAAGAAAAAATTCACCAACTGGCCTATATGGATGAGCTTACCGGCTTGGCGAACCGGCGGATGTTTTTCGATCGGCTACAACTGGCACTGGCCAATGCCCATCGCCATCAACACACGCTGGCGGTGATGTTTCTCGATTTAGATTTATTTAAACGGATTAACGATACGCTGGGGCATCTGGCCGGCGATCAGGCATTAAAAGAAGTAGCAAGGCGCTTACAGGCCACGGTGCGCGAAGGAGAATCGGTGGCGCGTATTGGTGGTGATGAATTTACTATTTTGATCCCGGAAGTCAGTTGTGTGAAATCGCTGGAGCGGCTGGCACAGCGACTGATTTCGCAGTTTGAACGGCCGGTGCAGTTGCTGGAACAAGAGTTTTTCTTAACCACCAGTATTGGCATCAGCGTTTATCCGAAAGATGGTCATAATGCCGAGCTGTTAGTCAAACATGCTGATGTTGCCATGTATCAGGCAAAAAGTGCCGGCCGTAATCAGTTTAGTTTTTATCAGGCCAGTAGCGGCTTACAAAATGAAGAAGAACTAAAACTGGAGCAAGCCCTGCGCCTGGCACTGCGTCAGCAACTGCTACAGGTCTATTATCAGCCCAAATTTGCGTTACAGAGTGGCGATATTATCGGCCTGGAAGCGCTGGTGCGCTGGCAGGATGCGGAGCTGGGGATGATTTCACCAGCGCTGTTTATTCCACTGGCGGAAAAACTTGGGCTAATTCATCAATTGGGCGAACAGGTATTACGTCAGGTTTGTCATCAACTGAGGCGCTGGGGTGAGCGGGCGCTGCCGGTGGCAGTTAATATTTCGGCATTACAGCTGGCTGAAAGCGATTTTCTGCCCCGGCTACGGGCAATTTTGCAGCAAAGTGATATCAACGCGTCCCTGCTGGAGCTGGAGCTAACCGAAAGCTGCTTAATTCCGGAGCACGCCGACTATACCTTAAGTGTATTGACGGAACTCAAAGCCCTGGGCTTGCGGCTGTCGATTGATGACTTTGGTACCGGCTACTCGTCATTATCTTATCTGCGCCGCTTACCGCTGGATGCGCTAAAAATTGATCGCAGCTTTATCCGCGATTTACCGCAAAGTGAAAGTGATAGTCAGATCACCCTGGCCATTATCGCTATGGCCAAGGCATTGGGCTTAGAAGTCATTGCCGAGGGTATCGAGCAGCAGGCGCAGCGCGACTTTCTGCTGGCGGCCGGCTGCGACACCGGTCAGGGCTTTCTGGTTTCACCGGCGGTGCCGGCGACAGAGCTGGCACCATTACTAGCGCAGAGCAGCCAGCTCGCGGCAAGCTAATCCGCTACCCCCAAAGGGGTAGCCAAACGCTCCTTCATGGCAATAACAAAAGCTGCTTCACTACTTTAAGCTTACTACACAACGCCGAAGCCACCGGCTCTAACCCTGCCTGCAGGTATGAACGGTGTGCCGTGGTAATAATACCACCGGGTGTGGCGGGAAACGGCCTCACCTCCCAACCTGGAAAGGTGTCATTAGTATGCTTATTGATGCGTATCAGCGCCGTTTTACCTATTTACGGCTCTCCGTAACCGAAAGCTGTAACTTTCGCTGCACTTACTGCCTGCCCGATGGCACTGATTGCGACTCCCGGGCCGGCGAGCTGACACTGCCGGAAATCCGCCGCCTGGTTACTGCCTTTGCCCGCCTCGGCACCCGCAAAGTGCGGATCACCGGTGGTGAACCTTCGCTCCGTAAAGATTTAACGGAAATTATCGCCACCTGTAAGGCCGTACCCGGCATCGAAAAAGTCGCCCTGACGACTAATGGTTATCGCTTAAAACGTGATGCCGCCGCCTGGCAAGCTGCAGGGTTGGATGCAGTTAATGTCAGTATCGATAGCCTGGACGCGGCAACCTTTCATCTGGTTACAGGCCAGGACAAACTGGCCGACATCCTGGCCGGTGTCGCCACAGCCAAAGCCGTTGGCATTCAGCAAGTCAAAATCAATACGGTGCTGTTAAAGCAGCATAATGCGTTGGCGTTGCCGGATTTTCTTAGTTTTGTAAAACAGCAGGACGTGTCGCTGCGCTTTATCGAGCTGATGCGCACCAATGACAACCTCAACTTCTATCAGCGACAGCATTTAAGCGGCGCCAGCATTCAGCAGCAGTTGGAAACCCAAGGCTGGCAGTTACTGCCAAAAGGCCTGAGTGATGGCCCGGCGCTGGAATATGCTCATCCGCACTATCAGGGCCGCATAGGCCTGATTATGCCCTACAGCAAAGATTTCTGTGCCGATTGCAATCGCCTGCGGGTGTCCAGCAAAGGCCAGTTATATCTGTGCCTGTTTACCGACAGCTATCAGGATCTACGCAGCTTACTGCAAAGTGAGCACAGTGCGCCCTTGGAGCGCTTTCTGCAGCAAGCAGTAGCCGGTAAAGCCGAGAGCCATCAACTGCAACAGCAGCACAGTGGCAGCACCCGGCATTTAGCGCAAATTGGCGGCTAACACGCGTTTTTGACACTAGACTAGCGGAGTAACTGATGTCATTTAGCGCCCTGATTTTAGCCGGAGGCCAATCCCGTCGTATGGGACAGGATAAAGCCGAGCTGCGCCTGGGTAAGCTCAGCTTGCTACAACATATGCAGCAACTGGCACTGCAAGCCGGCGCCAGGCAAATTCTGCTTAGCCGCAATCAGCCCGGCACCACTTATATTCAGGATCTCCGGCCTGGTCAGGGACCGCTGGCCGGTATCGCTGCCGCCCTGCCTTACTGTACGGAGCCGGTGTTGCTGGTACTGCCGATTGATTTACCGCTGCTTAGCGCCAGCAGCCTGCAACTATTAATGCCCGGCGACAACGAACAAGCAGTTTGCTTTCGCGATTGGCCGCTGCCACTGGCGCTGCGCCCCGCCCCCAAGCTGGCGCTCCTGATCGAACAGCAACTGGATGCCGGTGAACGCTCAGTTAAAGCACTGCTGGCAAAACTGCACTGCACAGTACGTCCGGCGCCCGCGGCTGAACTATTTAATACCAATACCCCGGCAGAGTGGCAGCAGTGCCTGAGCGCACTGCTGCAGGCTGCCGTTTTGGAGGAACCATGTCATGACTAAAATTGCCCGGCAATTTTATCCGCTACAACTGGCGGTATTGACCGTCTCCGACAGCCGTACAGCGGAAAATGACAGCAGCGGCGATCTGCTGTGTCAGCTGTTAACTCAGGCCGGTCATCAACTGGTAGAGCGTGCGGTACTGCCGAATAACCTCTATCAGCTGCGCGCCCTGCTCAGCCGCTGGATCGCCAGTGCTGAGGTACAGGCTATTCTGATTAATGGCGGTACCGGTTACGCCGCCGATAATTGCACCGTTGCTGCTGTCACACCGTTATTGGATCAAACGGTACCGGGCTTTGGCGAGCTGTTCCGGCAATTATCCTGGCAGCAACTCAGCTCGGCGGCAATGCAATCCGGCGCTTTAGCTGGGCTGGCTAATGGCACCTTAGTATTTGCGATGCCGGGCTCAGGCTCCGCCTGCACCCTGGCGATGCAACAACTGATTTTGCCACAGCTGGATGGCCATACCGGCCCCTGTAATTTTATTCCACACCTGAAAAACAGCCCGGCCAGCGGCTGTACTACTGCGGAGACCGGCGCATGAATACCCTAACCCATCTCGATCAACAAGGTGCGGCGGCGATGGTTGATATTAGCACTAAAGCCGACAGCCAACGCCTGGCCCGCGCCGGCGCCCTGGTGCAAACCCGCCCCGAGGTAATTCTGCTGATTGAACAGGCACTGCTAAAAAAAGGCGATGTGCTGGCCACTGCGCGCATTGCCGGCATTATGGCGGCCAAAAAAACCAGCGACCTGATCCCGCTCTGTCATCCGCTGCTGTTAAGCAAAGTCAGTGTCGATTTTCAGCTGGATGCGGCCGCCGGTCAGATCCGTATCGAAGCCTGCTGTCAGCTTAGCGGCAGTACCGGTGTCGAGATGGAAGCCCTGACCGCCGCCAGTGTCGCCGCCTTGACGATTTACGATATGTGTAAAGCGGTAGATAAAACAATGACCATTAGCGATTTACGTTTGCTGGAAAAAACCGGCGGTAAATCCGGTCACTATCAATATCAACCTGAGTTGCAGCAGAACCAATCTGCATGGGAGAGCGCCGATGCTTAAAATTTTGTTTTTTGCCGCGCTGCGCGAACGTTTAGCTTGCGCCAGCACCACACTGGATATCACTGGGCAGCACCTGACCGCGCGCGAGGTGCTGAACAAACTCGCCAGTCAATCTGCGCACTGGCAGCAACATCTAGCCAACGCCGAGCTGCTGTGTGCCGTTAACCAACAATTGGTCGATTTATCACACCCGGTTGCTGCCTGCGATGAACTGGCCTTCTTTCCGCCGGTGACCGGAGGCTAGCATGACGCTGCGAATACAGGTACAACAACAGGACTTTTCGGTTGCCAGCGAATACGAGCTGCTGCGGCAAGATGCCCGCTGCGGCGCCGTCGTCACTTTTACGGGTCTGGTAAGGGAGTTGGCAGAGGCAGAGCTGCTAAGCATGACACTGGAACATTATCCGGGCATGACCGAGCAGGCGTTAACCCAGATCGCAACCGAGGCACAGCAGCGCTGGCAACTGGGCGCGGTTACCATTATCCATCGGGTCGGCACCCTGTTACCCAACGAGCAAATCGTGTTTGTCGGCGTCGCCAGTGCGCATCGGGCCGCAGGCTTTGCGGCTGGCGAATTTATTATGGATTACCTGAAAAACCGCGCACCGTTCTGGAAAAAAGAACACACGTCCAGCGGCGAATACTGGGTTGCAGCGAAAGTCAGCGATCAGGCCGCATTAAAGCGCTGGCAATAAGCTGTATGCTAAAACCATGACGAGGGCAAACTGATGCAGCTGATGTTCCGCTTTATCCTAACCCTGCTCTGCTGGATATGGGCAACCCCTGTCAGCGCGGCAGAGCAGCCAACTACAGAACCACTGCGTATCGCCGTGGCGGCTAACTTTCACGGCACTTTGCAGCAACTGATTAGCCGCTATCAGCAACAACAGCCACAGACCTTTTTACTCAGCGCCGGCTCCTCCGGCGCGCTCTACACCCAAATCCGGCAGGATGCGCCCTTTCATCTGTTTTTTTCAGCAGATAGTGAGCGGCCGGCAAGCCTGGAACAGGCCGGGCTCACCCGGTCCGGCTCACGTTTTACTTATGCCGAAGGCGTGCTGGTACTCTGGTCTGCCGATCCGACACTGATCGATGCCAGGGCCAATATCCTGTTTAGTCAGCACTTCCGGCATCTGAGCATGGCAGAACCGCGCCACGCGCCCTATGGTCTGGCGGCACAACAAGTGCTGACTGCACTGGAACTGTGGCAACCGCTGGCACAACAACAAAAATTGGTGCGGGCCCAGTCGATTGCTCAAGCCTATGGTCAGATTGCCTCTGGTGCCGCAACGTTGGGGTTTGTCGCGCTGGCGCAGCTTAAAGACAGTGCCGGTCAAATCAGCGGCTCTTATTGGTTGCCGCCGGCAGAACTATACCAACCGATAATCCAACAAGCGGTGATCCTGAACCGTGCAGCAGCCGATCCACAACTGCTGGCCGCCGCCGAACACTTTGTTACCTGGCTACAAAGCGTTGAAGCCGTTGCCATTATCGAAGCTGCCGGCTACCGTGTTACTAAAACGGCACACTAACGCTTCGGGGAGTAACCAATGCTATCAGCCGATGATCTCAGTGCTTTATGGGTTACCTTTAAACTGGCACTGATCAGCACCGGCCTGTTGTTAGCGCTCTGTACGCCGCTGGCCTGGTGGCTGGCGCACACCCGCTGGCGGGGTCGCAGCATCATTGAAGCGATGATTATGCTGCCGCTGGTGCTGCCACCGACAGTATTGGGCTTTTATCTGTTGTTGCTACTTGGCCCCCATGGCTGGGTTGGCGGCAGCTTGCAAGCCATGGGCTTTAACCATCTGGCTTTTACCTTCAGCGGGCTGGTCATCGGGTCGATGATCTATTCACTGCCATTTGTGATGCAGCCGCTGACTGCAGCGTTTCAGGCAGCAGGTGGCCGGATGCTGGAAGTGGCCGCCACCTTAAGGGCATCTCCGCTGGATCGCTTTCTATACGTGGTGTTGCCATTATCACGGCGGGGGTTTCTCACCGCTGCCGTGTTATCCTTTGCCCATTCCCTCGGAGAATTTGGCGTCATTATTATGATTGGCGGTAATATTCCGGGTCAGACTCAGGTTGCTTCTATTGCCATCTACAACCATGTTGAGGCGATGGACTACGCCGCCGCCCATACTCTGGCTGCCATTCTGGTGGCATTGTCCTTTGCTTTGCTGCTGCTGGTATACGGGCTTAACCGTAAATTTAAAGTGGTGAGTATCGCATGAGTATTGAAGCCAGGCTGCAACTGCAACAGGGCAATTTTGAACTGGACGTGACGCTTGATCTGCCCGGCAGCGGTGTGAGTGCGCTGTTTGGCCGTTCCGGCTCCGGCAAAACGACTATTCTGCGATGTCTGGCCGGGCTGGAACGGCATGCCGGCATCGAGCTGCGGGTCAATGGAGAAATCTGGCAAAGTCAGCAACACTTTGTGCCGGTACATCAGCGCCCGCTGGGTTATGTCTTTCAGGAAGCCAGTTTATTTCCGCATCTGACGGTCGCTAAAAATCTTGAGTTTGGCTATCGCCGCCTGCCCCCCGCCCAGCGCAAGGTCGCACTGGACGAAACCATCAGCCTGATGGGGCTGGAAACACTGCTCGCACGCTACCCGCAACAACTGTCAGGCGGACAACGGCAACGGGTAGCGATGGCGCGTGCCCTGCTAACCAGCCCACGCTTACTGCTGATGGATGAACCGATGGCGGCTCTGGATCAGCGCAGCAAAGCGGAAATTCTGCCTTATCTGGAACGTCTGCACCAGCATCTGGCTATTCCAATCATTTATGTCAGCCACGCCATCCATGAAGTCTGCCGGCTGGCCGATTATCTGGTGTTACTGGAACAAGGCAAGGTTCAGGCGCAGGGGCCATTGCAACAACTGCTGACCCAACCCGACTTACCACTGGCGCAGGATGCCGATGCCGCCTCGATGCTACTTGCCACCGTATTGCAGCATACCGATGATGAAATGAGTGAATTACAGCTGCCTGATGGCCAGCGGCTCCTGATTTCACGCTTGCAACTGGCCGAGGGCCAAAATGTCCGTACCCGGATCCTGGCCCGTGACGTGGCAATCAGTCTGGTACAACCGCAATTTTCCAGCGTGAATAATTGCTTAAGGGTAGAACTGGAACAGATTGAGGCCGATCCTCATCCGGGGCATCAACTGTTAGTACTGCGTTTGGCCGGGCAACCCTTATTGGCCAGGTTAAGCCGCCGCTCCGTCAGTCGCCTGCAATTACAACCCGGCCAACAGCTGTTTGCCCAAATTAAAGCGGTGGCGCTGGATTAAGCACTATTGCAGCAGCTTCCCAAAAGGCTGAATAGTCACCATTTCGCCGCTGGCGATACTGCCACTCTGTTGCGGCAGCACGATATAGCAATTGGCATTGGCGATGGAGCTAAGCATACCTGAGCTTTGGCTGCCCAAGGTTTTTACAAACAGCCCCTCGGCAGTGGCCCAATAGTAACCACGCTGATAATCCGCGCGACCTGGCTGTTTTTTTAAGGTCACAGTCGTCACTGCTGTGAGTTGGTTAGCTGGCGAGACCGTAGCACCGGCCAGCTTTTGTAGCACCGGCTGAACCAGTTGATCCAGCGTCACCACAGCCGCCACCGGATTACCGGGCAAACCAAAAAACCAACAGTTTTCCAATTTACCAAAGGCAAAAGGTTTGCCGGGTTTAATCGCCACTTTCCAGAAATTCACCTGGCCCAGTTCAGACAGCATTTGCCGCGTATAGTCGGCATCGCCAACCGAGACGCCGGCACTGGTAATCAGCGCATCCGCTTCCCGCATTGCCCTTTGAAAGGCCTGGCGGATCGCCTCTGGCTGATCCGGCAATAAGCCCAGATCCAACACCTCGACCCCAAGGCGTTGCAGCATGGCGCGCAATACTACCCGGTTGCTGTCATAGATATGACCTTCCGGTAAAGGCTGTCCCGGTAACACCAGCTCATCACCCGTGGAGAAGATCGCAATCTTAAGCTTACGCCTGACCGTCACTTCGGCAATACCCAGCGACGCCAATAGGCCTAATTGTGGCGCAGTTAACCGGCAACCAGCACTAAGCACCTGCTGCCCATTTTTTAGATCTTCGCCAGCTTTCCGTACATTTTCACCCACTTTCGGCACAAAATCTGCGATAACTTTGCCATCTTGCAGCCGTACCTGCTCCTGCATAATGACCGTATCGGCACCCGCCGGCAGTACGGCACCGGTCATAATCCGCACGCAGCTTTGTGGCGCTAACGCAGCAGCAAAGGCATGGCCAGCCAGCGCCGAACCTTGCAGTGTTAACGCTTGCCCGGCTTTGACCTCAGCCGCCCGCACCGCATAGCCATCCATCGCTGAGTTGTCGTAGCCCGGCACATCAAAACTGGCCAGTACCGGCTCTGCCAGTACCCGATCCAGTGCCTGCGCCAGTGGCACCTGCTCAGTCTCACTGACAGTGCTGACCTGTGCCAACATCTGCGCCAGGGCATCTGCCACCGGCAGCAAAACGCTTGCTGTCATAGCTTGCCGCCCTGCTGGTTAACCATCCAGACGGCGGCCTCAACCCGTGAGCGTAAGCCCAGCTTTTTCAGCAGATGTTTAACATGTACCTTCACGGTACCATCAGAGATATTCAGTTCGCGGGCAATCACTTTATTGCTCATACCTTTGGCAATCAGATGCAAAATCTCATATTCGCGGTTGGTCAAACTGTTTAACTCAGCCGGCGTTTTCGCCTGTGGCCGACGCAAGGCGGTGGCCAGCACCTGGGTAATGGCTTCACTTAATACCATCTTACCTTCCAGTGCTTTTTTAATTTGATCCAGTAACACTTCCGGATCGGTATCTTTTAATAAATAGCCATCGGCGCCATTACTGATGGCTTTGACAATATCTTCATCGGCATCTGATACCGTCAGCATCACAATGCGTGACGTCACGCCCTCATCGCGCATCCGCTTCAGGGTTTCCAGCCCATCCATACCTTGCATATTCAGATCAAGAATAATCAGGTCCGGATCCAGTTCTGCCGCCAGTTTAATTGCATCCTGACCATTACTGGCTTCCGCTATCACCTCTAATTCGTCTTCTAACGCCAGCAACTGCTTTAAGCCTTTGCGTAATAAAGGGTGATCATCAACCAGCATTACGCTGGAAATTTGCTCTGACATAACTAGCTCCTGACTGCCGGCCCTGCGGCTCTACCCATATTAGCCTAGATCCAACGGCTTGATACTTTGATGTACATCATACTAATGGCGGCTACCACCTGTAGCCAAGGTTGGTACTAGTGGAGTAGCCCCTGGCAAAACTCTATCTATATTATTGTTTTTAATCAGATAACTGTATTGATTTTCACCGCACTACCACTTTTGAGGTACCCCCATTAAGCTGGCACAGCTGCCTGGCTAACTCCTTAGGCACATTGTGTCAGTCGCCGTCGCCAATCACACTTGCAACAGTAAGCACTCTGCCGAAAAACAGGAGTTAACTGATGTCAGATTTAAAAAGGTGGCAACCGGAAGATGAAAACTTCTGGCAACAAAGCGGGCGTGGCATCGCTACCCGCAATCTATGGATCTCTATACCCAGCCTGCTCTGCGGGTTCGCGGTCTGGATGATGTGGAGCATCATTAGTGTTCAGATGCTAAATCTTGGGTTTCCGTATTCCGCCTCGGAGCTCTTTACCCTGGCAGCAATCGCTGGCTTAAGTGGCGCGACCTTGCGCATTCCTGCCAGCTTCTTTGTCCGGCTCTGTGGTGGGCGCTATACCATTTTCCTTACCACCAGCTTATTGATGATCCCAGCGTTTGGCACCGGCATCGCATTACAGGATCCCAATACACCGTTCTGGGTGTTTCAGTTGATGGCCTTATTGTCCGGCATCGGTGGTGGTAACTTTGCCGCTTCAATGTCGAATATCAGCTTCTTCTTCCCGAAAAAACAGCAAGGTTTAGCGCTGGGCATGAATGCCGGCTTGGGTAACTTTGGTGTCACCACCATGCAGATCCTGATCCCGCTATTTATGACCTTTGGTGCCTTTACCCTGGTCGGTGGCGGTGAGCCAATGATCCTGCAAAAGGCCAGTGGTACCCTGATTGGGAGTATCCCGGCTGGAAGTGAAACCTGGATCCAGAATGGCGGTTTCTTATGGCTATTGCTGTTAATCCCGCTGGCCTTTGCCATCTGGTTTGGCATGAATAATATCAATACTGAAGAGGTAACACCTAAGCTACCGAGCGCCGTCGGTTCCTTCTCCATTCAGCTGGCGATGTATGGCATTGGCTTGATCGCCTCGGTAATTGGTTTATGGCTGATTCTACCGGCCAGTGCCAATGGCTCTGGCTTTAGTATTCCGAAAGAACTGGTATTAGTGCTGGTGCCAATGGCCACAGTACTGGCGCTGAAAGTATTGCCGGGCGCCATCCGTGCCAGTCTGGACCGGCAGTATAAGATTTTCAATAATAAGCACACCTGGGTCATGAGCATTCTGTATGTTATGACCTTTGGTTCCTTTATCGGTTTTGCCGCCGCGCTGCCGTTGTCGATCCAGGTGATCTTTGGCTACAGCCACCTGATGGTAGATGGCGTGATGACCCACAACACTCCGAATCCGAATGGTCCCAGCGCCCTGACCTATGCCTGGATCGCCCCCTTTATCGGCGCCTTAATCCGGCCGGTGGGTGGTTGGATCTCAGACCGTTTAGGTGGTGCTCTGGTTACCCAGATCTGTGCCGTGGTGATGGTACTGGCAGCCTTAGGTGCCGCCTTCTTTATGCAGCAGGCTTATCAATCGGCAACACCAGAGCAGTACTTTATGCCGTTTTTCCTGATCTTCCTGCTGTTATTCGCCGCCAGCGGCATTGGTAATGCATCAACCTTTAAAACCATTGCCGTGGTGTTTCCAAAAGAACAAGCCGGGCCGGTGCTGGGCTGGACCTCTGCCGTCGCCGCCTACGGTGCTTTCTATATTCCACAGGTATTTGGTGAGCAGATCAAAGCCGCAACCCCAGAATATGCGATGATCGGCTTTGCCATCTTCTATGCGCTGTGTCTGGTATTAAACTGGTTCTTCTACCTGCGGAAAAGCGGCGAGTTTTATAACCCTTAAGCTTGTCTGCGAGCATGCAAGGCGCAGCCCTCAACAGGGCTGCGCTTTTTTTCAGGCTGTTTTCGGTTGCTGCAGGTATTCCGGTAAGAAGCGGAAGTATACCCCAGTGCCGCCCTCTGACCGGCGTCGGATACTGATCTCGCCGGCCAGATGTTTGCTTCGTTCCTGAATAATGGCTAAACCATAATGATTAAGTTTTTCGGCTTTATCCGGGATCCCGACACCATCATCCTCCACCGCCAGTAAAATATACTTTTGCCCATCCTGCTGCAGGCTAATGGTCAGGTTCTGCCCCTGACTGTGGTGCACCGCATTCTGGCTGGCTTCGCGGATAATCTGCAGTAAATGAATTTCTTCATGCGGCGCCAGCGGCACATTCGCCAGCTGATAATCCAACCGGATCTGTAAGCCCGACTGTTCGCTTAACTGGCTGACGGTGGTCTGCAGCGCACTGAGCAAGCCAGCTCCATCGACTTTCAGACGGAAAGTGGTTAACAGCTCGCGTAACTGCCGGTAAGCGGCATCGAGGCCACTTTTCAGCTCTGCTGACACATCCTGCATCACCAGACGGTCATCCTTGTTAATGGCTTTATTGAGCCGGGTCACCTGAATTTTCAGATAGGACAAGGCCTGCGCCAGTGAATCATGTAACTCGCGCGCTATGACCGTACGCTCCTGCATCAGCGCCAACCGCCGCACCTGCTCCTCTTCTGATTTTAAACTCAGCGCCAAAGCCAGTTGATCGGCAATGGCCATCACCAGCTGTTGTTGCCATAACAACATCTTCTCTGAGGCGTTCAGCCGTACGACCAGAACGCCATATTTATGTCTCTCCCGCTGCAACACAAAGTTGTGCACCTGACACTGCTGCCGGCTCAATGTCTCAGTTAAACAGTCGCCACAGTTTTCAGCCACACAGGGATCCGCCAGGCTATCGGCATGAATTTGCAGGTAAGGTTGATTTCCTTGCTCAGTAAACAGACAGAGCTCGATATCTGCCAGGCCGGTAATACTGCGCAGTTGGCTGATGATCTCGGAAAAGTCCTGATACTCTGAGGTATGTTCGCTGATCCGCTGCGCGGTGTTATATAGAAATTTCAGGGTCGTATTGGTTTGGGTCAGCTCTGCCGTTTGCTCTTCCACCCGCTTTTCCAGATTGCCGTACATATAACCAATGGCCGTATTCATCTTATTAAAGCTGGTGGCTAACATCCCGAGCTCATCCTGATGCTGCGGCGTGATACGGTGAGTAAAGTCGCCCTGCGCAATACGCCGGGCACCGCGGATCAACTCTTTTAACGGCTCCTCCACCATCACCTTCAGCCAATACATGACGATGATCGACAGCAAGATGGTGGCCATCACCGCAATAACCTGCACCGAGCGAAATGCCTTAACCTTTTGCTCTGCATCCTGCTGGATCACCAGCACCAGCTCATCCAACAATCTGACCTGCTCGGCCAAGCCGGCTTCCAATTCGGCTGGAGGGACGGCGCCAGACTCCAGCGCAGGCGCCAACTGTTGCCAGTGCTGAAAAGCACTCTGGTATTTTTGCAGAATGTCTGGCTGATGCAAAAAACGCTGAAAAACGGGATGCTGCCAACTGCTGGCAAATTGCTCATTGGCTCTTTGCAGTTTAGTGACGTCCTGTTGCAGCGTTAACCAGGCCAGGCGATAGCTTTGCATCCGCAGCGAGCCGGCAACATTAACTGCATGCGCATCGCTGTCAGCCTTATCCGACAACCAATACGACACCATCATCGTTGATAATGCCAACGTCACGATACAGGCCAGAGCGATATTGATCCGGGTAACAATTGAAAAGGTGCGCATCTGAAACTCCCACTACTGTCTGTTCTAAGCTTAACCCGCCAGCGCCTTTCCTGCAGAAAAATCCGCTTACCAAATCTACGGGGATACTTGGGCTACCCCCTTTTTCCCAGCCAGAGTACACCTTCAGACAAAGTGAGTAGACGCCTGCAGCCAAGGCCTGCATTTTCAAGCATTTAGCCAATTAGCGCACTACCACCTTTGGGGTATTTTTCTTAATTTTCAGCAATTTAGCAGCATGGCAACCTTGATCTGAATCAAGCAGAATTGAGTGGTAGTTTCTATAGTGTGCTTACTGAAAAAGCAAAAACCTCTGTTCATGCAGGACAGGACCAGGAGTCAAGTATGAGTCATCTGTTAGATAAACTGCGGTTTTTTAAAACCCGCAAAACCCCCTTCGCCAATGGCCACGGGGTGACCACCAATGAGGACCGGACCTGGGAGCAAGGCTACCGGCAACGCTGGCAGCACGATAAGGTGGTACGTTCCACGCACGGTGTAAACTGTACCGGCTCTTGTAGTTGGAAAATCTATGTCAAAGACGGCCTGGTCACCTGGGAAACCCAGCAAACCGACTATCCGCGTACCCGTCCGGATCTGCCAAACCATGAACCCCGTGGCTGTCCGCGTGGCGCCAGCTATTCCTGGTATATCTACAGTGCCAACCGGCTGAAATATCCGAAAGTGCGGCAGCAACTGATGAAGCTGTGGCGTGAAGCCCGGGTGCAGCATAAAGATCCGGTGAAAGCCTGGGAATCAATCGTCAGCGATCCACTAAAAGCCAAAAGCTACAAAGAACGCCGCGGTTTGGGTGGCTTTGTCCGTGCCAGTTGGGATGAGGTGAACGAGCTGATTGCCGCTTCTAACGTTTACACCACTAAAACCTATGGCCCGGATCGGGTAACCGGTTTCTCGCCTATTCCGGCTATGTCGATGGTGTCCTACGCCGCCGGTGCCCGTTATCTGTCGCTGATTGGCGGTAACTGTTTAAGCTTTTACGACTGGTACTGCGACTTACCCCCGGCCTCACCGCAAATTTGGGGCGAGCAAACCGACGTACCAGAATCCGCCGACTGGTATAACTCGAACTACATTATCGTTTGGGGCTCGAATGTGCCGCAAACCCGGACCCCGGATGCGCACTTCTTAACTGAAGTTCGCTACAAGGGTACCAAGACCTGTGTTATCACCTCGGACTACTCGGAAGCCTCGAAATTTGGTGATACCTGGCTGCATCCACGTCAGGGTACTGACGCGGCACTGGCCATGGCCTTTGGCCATGTGATTTTAAAAGAATTCCACGTCAACAACCCCAGTGCTTACTTTACCGACTATGTACGCCGTACTACCGATATGCCGATGTTGGTCATGTTGGACAAAATCGTCGGGAACGATTTTGGACGCGGGAGCAACGCGACGGCGGCCGGCGCAGCCGGTGAGCCCCAGGGAGGGGGCGAACAAGAACAGAACGGCTTCTATACCACCGGCCGCTTCCTGCGCGCGGCCGATCTGGTCAATAACCTGGGTGAAGACAATAACCCGGATTGGAAAACCATTGCTGTTAACAAAGATGGTCGCCTGACCAGCCCGAATGGTGCCATTGGTTATCGTTGGGGCCAGGCCGGCAAATGGAACCTGGAGCAAAAAGACAAAGACGGTGAGCTGGAGCTGCAGCTGAGTTTAAAAGACAACCGCGACGAGCTGGTGGATGTTGGCTTCCCGTATTTTGGTGGTGCACCACACGAGTACCAATACTTCCAGCATACCGATCATGCTGATGTACAAATGCGCAAAATTCCTGCTAAACGCGTCGAGCTGGCCAGTGGCGGTACCGCGCTGGTCGCTACCGTATTTGACCTGATGCTGGCGCAATATGGTGTGGATAATGGTATTGGTGATGAAAGCCGGGCGAAATCCTATACCGATAACGTGCCTTACACCCCGGGCTGGCAAGAAGCCATTACCGGCGTGAAGCCGGATGATGTGATTCGGGTCGCGCGTGAGTTTGCCCGTAATGCCGATAAAACCCGAGGCCGCTCCATGGTCATCGTCGGCGCCGCGCTGAACCACTGGTACCACATGGATATGAACTACCGAGGCCTGATCAATATGCTGATGATGTGTGGCTGTATCGGTCAAAGTGGTGGCGGCTGGGCGCACTATGTCGGTCAGGAAAAACTACGGCCACAAACCGGCTGGACCCCACTGGCCTTTGCGCTGGATTGGCAACGGCCACCACGCCATATGAACGGTACCTCGTTCTTCTACAATCATTCCAGCCAATGGCGTTACGAAAAGCTGGATATGACGGAAGTCATTTCGCCACTGGCCAATAAAGACAAATGGTCTGGCAGTATTGTCGACTATAACAGCCGCGCCGAACGCATGGGCTGGTTACCTTCAGCACCACAGCTGGGCACGAATCCGCTAAAACTGGCGGCCGCAGCCAAAGCTGCCGGCAAAGAGCTGAAAGACTATGTGGTGGAGCAATTAACCTCGCGCAATATTAAATTTGCCTGTGAGCAACCGGAAAACCCACAAAACTTCCCACGCAATATGTTTATCTGGCGCTCTAACCTGCTGGGTTCCAGCGGTAAAGGCCATGAATATATGCTGCGGCACTTACTGGGCACCAAACACGGCCTGCTTGGCAAAGATTTAGGCGGTTTTGGCGGTAAAAAGCCGGAAGATGTGGAATGGACCGATCAGCCGGCTGAAGGTAAGGTCGATCTGTGGGTGACGCTGGATTTCCGCATGTCTACCACCTGTCTGTATTCCGACATCGTACTGCCTACCGCCACCTGGTATGAAAAAGACGATATGAATACCTCGGATATGCATCCTTTTATTCACCCGTTAACCGCGGCCATTGATCCGGTGTGGGAAGCCCGCAGTGACTGGGAAATCTTTAAAGGCATCGCTCAGGCGTTCTCTAAAGCTGCCGTTGGTCACTTAGGCGTGGAAACCGATGTTGTAACCACACCGATGCACCACGATACGCCTGCCGAGCTGGCACAGCCTTATGGCGTAAAAGCCTGGTGGAAAGGGGAATGTGAGGCCATTCCGGGCATCACTATGCCACACATTAATATTGTAGAACGCGACTACCCTAATACCTATGCCCGCTTTACTTCAGTGGGTCCACTGCTGGAGAAAATCGGTAACGGCGGTAAAGGCATTAGCTGGGATACCAAGGATGAAGTGGAGTTTCTGCGTAAGCTGAACCGGGTACATACCGCTGACGGCGTGAATAAAGGTATGGCGAAAATCGATAGCGCTATCGATGCCGCAGAAATGATCCTGACGCTGGCACCGGAAACCAACGGCCACGTGGCGGTAAAAGCCTGGGGCGCACTGAGTAAAATCACCGGCCGCGACCATACCCATCTGGCGACCAAAAAGGAAGAAGAGAAAATCCGCTTCCATGACATCGTGGCCCAGCCACGCAAGATCATCAGCTCACCCACCTGGTCAGGGCTGGAAGATGAGCATGTGTCTTACAACGCTGGCTATACCAACGTGCATGAACTGATCCCTTGGCGCACCATTACCGGCCGTCAGCAGTTCTATCAGGACCATGAGTGGATGCGCGACTTCGGTGAGCAGCTGTGTAGCTACAAGCCGCCGATTAACCTGAAAACAGTGCAGCCGGTGCTGAACAAGAAGTCGAATGGTAACAAAGAAATTGTGCTGAACTGGATCACGCCACATCAGAAGTGGGGGATTCACAGTACTTACTCTGACAACCTGTTAATGCTGACCTTATCGCGTGGCGGTCCCATTGTCTGGCTCAGTGAAATTGATGCCAAAGCAGCCGGTATTGAAGATAACGACTGGATTGAAATCTTTAACGTTAACGGCGCTATCGCAGCCCGTGCCGTGGTGTCACAGCGGGTACCAGAAGGTATGAGCATGATGTATCACGCCCAGGAGCGGATCGTTAACGTGCCCGGCAGTGAGTTAACCGGTACCCGTGGCGGTATCCATAACTCAGTCACCCGCGCCGTGATGAAGCCGACGCATATGATTGGTGGTTATGCCCAGCAGGCTTACGGTTTTAACTACTACGGTACCGTTGGCTGTAACCGGGACGAGTTTGTCATTGTGCGCAAGATGAGCAAAGTCGACTGGCTTGATACTAAATAAGGTTGGAGTAAGTAAGATGAAAGTTAGAGCCCAAATTGGCATGGTGCTGAATTTAGACAAGTGCATAGGTTGCCACACTTGCTCCATCACCTGCAAAAACGTCTGGACCTCACGTGAAGGGGTCGAATATGCCTGGTTTAACAACGTCGAGACCAAGCCTGGTATCGGCTTTCCGAAAGAGTGGGAAAACCAGCAAAAATGGAATGGCGGCTGGGTCCGCGAAAACGGCAAACTGCAACTGAAAATCGGTGGTAAACGCCGCATCCTGGCAAATATTTTCGCCAACCCGGACTTACCGGAAATTGACGACTATTACGAGCCGTTCGATTTCGATTACCAGCATTTACATAATGTGGGTGATACCAAGCACCAGCCGGTGGCCCGCCCGCGTTCGCTGATTAGCGGCCAGCGGATGGAGAAAATCGAATGGGGTCCAAACTGGGAGGAAATCCTCGGCACCGAGTTCGAGAAACGGAAAAAAGATAATAACTTCAACGAAGTAGTGCAGAAGGACATCTACGGTCAGTTTGAAAAGACCTTTATGATGTACTTACCCCGGTTGTGCGAGCACTGTTTAAACCCGGCTTGCGTGGCGGCCTGCCCGTCTGGTGCCATCTATAAACGGGAAGAAGACGGCATAGTGCTGATCGATCAGGACAAATGCCGCGGCTGGCGGATGTGTGTCTCGGCTTGTCCGTACAAAAAAATCTACTACAACTGGAAGTCCGGCAAATCCGAAAAATGTACCTTCTGCTTCCCACGGATTGAAGCCGGTCAGCCGACCACCTGTTCGGAAACCTGTGTCGGCCGGATCCGCTACTTAGGCGTACTGCTGTACGATGCCGACCGCATCGAGTCAGCCGCCAGTGTCGCCAACGAAAAAGATCTGTATCAGGCACAGCTGGATATCTTCCTCGATCCGAACGACCCGGCGGTAATTGCTGCGGCGCGTGCTGAAGGCATCAGCGATAACTGGATTAAAGCAGCCCAGCGTTCACCGGTGTATATGATGGCGATGGACTGGAAAGTGGCGCTGCCACTGCACCCTGAGTACCGTACCCTGCCGATGGTCTGGTATGTACCACCACTGTCACCGATCCAAAGCGCAGTGCAGGCCGGTCATGTCGGCATGAATGGCGAAATTCCGGATCTGAAGTCGCTGCGTATTCCGCTGCGTTACCTGGCCAATATGCTGACCGCTGGCGACGAAGCACCGGTAGTTCGCGCCCTAGAGCGGATGATTGCGATGCGCGCCTTTAAACGTTCGCAACAGGTTGATGGCGTCGAGGATCTGGATGTGCTGAAGCAAGTGGGTCTCAATGCGCTGCAGGTAGAAGAAATGTATCGCTATATGGCGCTGGCCAATTATGAAGATCGCTTTGTGATCCCAACCAGCCACCGTGCCTATGCCGAAAATGCCTATGACCTGAAATCCAGCTGTGGCTTTACCTTTGGTAATGGCTGTGGCGATGGCAATAACGACGTTAACCTGTTTGGCACTAAGGCCAAAGGTGTACGCCAGGTTATTCCGGTTGAGCTAAAGGATTAAGGGGGTTTTATGCAAATTCTACAGTTAATTTCCGTGCTTTTGGATTACCCCAGGCCCGAGCTGGTTGCCGCACAGGATGAGTTACTGGCCGTGGTTGCGGCCAGTGAGTTACCGCAGAGCAAGAAAGACAGTCTCAGTGCCTTTATCAGTCAGCGCTGCGGCGCTGAGCTGATGGACTGGCAATCTGAATACGATGGTCTGTTTGAACGTGGTCGCTCCTTATCGCTACTGATTTTTGAGCATGTGCATGGCGAATCACGTGCCCGTGGTCAGGCCATGGTTGATTTACAGGCGCAGTACAAAGCAGCCGGTTTAGATATCGGGGTCAAAGAATTACCCGACTACCTGCCACTCTATCTGGAGTTTTTATCTACCCAGGGCGCGGAAAATGCGCAAATTGGGCTGGAAGAAATTGCGCCTATCCTGGCGGTATTGACCTGCCGGCTGGAACAGCGCGACTCGAATTACGCCGCTTTGTTCCAGGCCCTGCTGGCGCTATCGGCAGCAGAGGTCGACCTGGCCGATATCAAGGCACAGATCGCTAACGAAAAACGCGACGACAGCCCTAAGGCGCTGGATAAAGTCTGGGAAGAGGAAATGGTGACCTTTATGAGCGCTGAGCAATCCAACAGCGCCTGCGGCACCGGCAATAAACCGAGTGAATCACAACGGCGCGATCAATTTGTACCGCTGAGCACGGATTTATTGCATACCGACGCCCTGGCACAAGAACTATTTCACGAAGCCGCCGCGAAGCGCGCTTAAGGAGCATTTACATGGCACACTTAAACCTGTTTGCCTTTGGGATCTACCCCTATATTGCCATCGCCATTATGGTGATTGGCAGCTGGATCCGTTACGACCGCGAACAATACAGCTGGAAAACCAGCTCATCCCAGCTGTTGGAAAGCCAACAACTGCGTAAAGGCAGTATTGCTTTTCATATCGGTATTCTGGGGATCTTTTTAGGTCACTTTGCCGGCCTGCTGCTACCAAAAGAGCTTTGGTATCTGTTTGGTATTACCAGCTCAATGAAGCAAATGATCGCTATCGTTGCCGGTGGTATCTTTGGCCTGATCTGTTTCTACGGCCTGACTATTCTGATTAAACGCCGGCTGTTTAACCCACGCATCCGAGCCACCAGTAACCCGATGGATATCGCTATCCTGCTGTTACTGTACGCACAATTGATCCTGGGCTTACTGTCTATCTTTGTCTCGATGGGGCATTTGGACGGTACTGAAATGCTGAAATTAATGGCTTGGGCACAAAACACTGTCACCTTTAATTCCGTTGCCGCGGCAGAGTCAATTAGCAGCGTGCATTGGATCTTTAAGCTGCATGTGTTCCTTGGCTTAAGCTTGTTTGTAGTATTCCCGTTCAGCCGCTTAGTGCATATGTTAAGTGTGCCGGTACAGTATATGCGCCGGCAGCACCAGATAGTGCGGCAGCGGTTTGTGCGGTAAAGGTGGGATGGTTTAATCGTGTTTGCGGCAGTGCTTGCGACCATTCATCCGGTGGTAAGCACTCCGTACAACTTTGCCGGGGCACGCCGTAAATACATCCCTGTAGGCTCCCCTTTCGCATCCATGCGAAAGACGTCCCCGGCCAAAGTGTACTGCGCGCTGACCACCTCGTTTCAGACTGAGGTTAAGTTCGCCAACAGTATTTGGCTTCCGAGGTTAATATGATTCAAGTAAATAACATCCCAATTAGCGAAGCCGCCATTATGGCGGAAATGCAGTACCATCCGGCAGACAGCAAACGTACGGCGATGTTAAAAGCCGCCGAGTCGCTGGTGATTGGCGAACTGCTGCGCCAGCGTGCGACCGCGCTGGGGCTGGAAATCAGCACCGAAAATAATGTGGTTACCGAAAATAACTATCTGGATGCGTTACTGGCGCACGAGGTGGTGATCCCCACGGCCACAGATGCCGAATGTGAGCAGTATTACAAACTGAATCCGCAACGCTTTACCAGCTCACCGCTGTTAGAGGTACGGCATATCCTGTTGGCCGCGGCGCCGGAAGATGATGCTGCCCGGGTTGAAGCTAAAACCCTATCGGAGATACTGATCCAACAGTTGCACCAAGGCACACCCTTTGTCGAGGCCGCCCGCACCTACTCGGCCTGCCCGTCGAAAGAAACTGGCGGCAGTCTTGGACAAATCAGTCGTGGTCAGACCGTGCCGGAGTTTGAGCGGCAGATTTTTAGTGCTGAACCCGGTTTAATGCCGCAGGGCGTCGAAAGTCGGTATGGGGTGCATGTGGTCGAAGTGATGCGTAAGGTACCAGGTCAACCCCTGCCTTATAGCGCCGTTAAGCAAAAAATTGCCGATTACTTAAATGAAAAGGTAAGGCGTAAAGCCATTGCCCAGTACATTCATCAACTGATCGTTCAGGCCAACATTGATGGCTATGACTTCCAGTTATCTGACTCACCACTGATGCAGTAACAGGCATTCCTGGCTCCACAACCAGCATCCGTGCTGGTCTCTCCGCGCCGCCACTGGTGTTCAGCTGGCGGTTTTTTCTTACCGGAATACGGCCTGGTTTAAGTGCAAACCGTTAATTAGCGTCTGGGTAGATATGCATAGGCATCGCGCAGAATGCGATCGCGCTGGCGATCAAAGCGGTCATGCTCGCGTTCCACTTTTACCGCAAATTTGTCGTAAGCCCGATCCACCTTGCGCTGAAATTTCTCCCGCTCTTTATGATGTGGCCGGCCTTTCCCTTTGCGGGTATCGTGCCGGTATTCACGGGCCAGTTTGTCCAGCTCCCGATCCAGCTCACGCTCATAACTGGCCAGTTTACGCTGATGCTCAGCCGCTAAACGACGTAGTTGCTGACGGGTACGATCGTCAAGACGTGGTGGGGCATGCCGGATTTCATAATGCCGGCTATAACCCTGGTACACCGGATCAATCCGCGCCACCCTTAACAACTCGTCTGCCGCCCGTTGCAGCGTAAAGGCGACCACATCCTGTGCCACCTGCTCGACCGGATCATAGCGCTGCTGATGCGCACTCAGCGGCCAGGCCGTTAAGGTTAATAGGGTGGCAATTACCAAGCTTTTATTGATACCTGTTTTCATAGCAGGCTCCATTTCTGGCTAAACACCTGTTGATTGTGGCCCACCGGCCTTAACCGACGCTGAAGCAATTTCCCCTGTACCACCGATGGGGTAACAACTGCTGTAATGACGCGACCTGGCAAGCCAGCCTGGCGGTTACAGTTAGCAAAATTTGATCTGGATCAACCTTTCACCGCGCTAAGCATCTAAGCTAAACCACAATATCTAGTGATAATTAACAATACCAACACAAGATAGAGGGTTTTATGCTGTATTACACCGCTGAACAAGTTGTCTGGCAAGAAGTACCCGGCGAAGTGTCGCTGGCATACACCTTCAGTGGCTGCCAGCTGGGCTGTAAAGGTTGCCATAGCGCCGATAGCTGGGATCCCAAACAAGGACACCCCCTTAGCCCGGAGCATTTTCAGCAACGTTTGCAGGATTATCAGGGGTTGATTAGCTGTGTGCTGTTTTTAGGCGGCGAATGGGCAGCGCCAGCATTACTAAAACTGCTGACGCTGAGTAAAACCGCAGGCTTAAAACGCTGCCTCTATACCGGGCTGGAACTGGCTGAGCTAAGCCCATCCATCCGCAGTGAGCTGACTTTTGTGAAAACCGGGCGCTGGTTTGCCGCGCGCGGCGGTTTGCAAAGCCCAACCACCAATCAAAGATTTATCGATTTGCGAACAGGCCAGTGTCTGAATTCGCACTTTCAACAACGCAACTAACACAATGCAAGAGGGAATGGCTATGGCGGCGCTTAACACCGAACAACTACAAAAGAAACTGAGTTTTATTGAGCAATATTTACTGGCACCTAATGCTGCCGATGGTTCGAAACTGGATGCCAATGCCAATGTCACCCAGAAAAATATTGCGACCCTGGAGGCTGAGCTGATGAAAGATCAGTTTATTCAGGTTAATCGCGCTCTGGTCAGCAATAAGATCCGCGAATTATTTGATGCTAAGCTGGCGAAGGAGTATCTGCGCCAAATTGAGCAACATGAAATTTATGTGCATGACGAAACCAGCCTGAAGCCCTATTGTGTGTCGGTTACCATGTATCCGTTCTTACGCGATGGTCTGACGAAACTGGGGGGCGAGTCGCAGGCTCCGAAACATCTGGAGTCCTTTTGCGGCTGCTTTGTTAACTTTGTATTCGCCGTGTCCAGCCAGTTTGCCGGGGCCGTGGCCACAGTCGAGTTTCTGACCTACTTCGACTACTTCGCACGCAAAGATTATGGCGACAACTATCTGCAGACCCATCGCAAACAAATCGAAAACCATCTGCAGCATGTGGTGTATGCACTAAACCAGCCGGCAGCAGCACGCGGTTATCAGAGTGTATTCTGGAATATCTCAGTGTATGACCAACACTATTTTGCCAGCATGTTTGGCAACTTTGTGTTTCCGGACTTTGTAAAACCAGAATGGTCTTCGGTGTCAGCGTTACAGCAATTTTTCCTAAGCTGGTTTAATCAAGAGCGCGAGAAAACTATCCTCACCTTCCCGGTGGTCACCGTCGCCATGCTGACTGAGAACGGCCGCTGCAAAGACCAGCTGTTCGCGATCGACATAGCCCGCGAAATGGCAGCCGGGAATTCGTTTTTTATTTATCAGTCTGATAATGCCGACTCACTGGCAAGCTGCTGCCGGCTGCGTAGTGAAATCAGCGATAATACCTTTTCTTATTCGTTAGGCGCTGGCGGAGTAGCGACCGGCTCCATTAATGTGATTACTCTCAATATGAACCGGCTGGTCCAGGATGGCCGTGATTTAGCAACAGAGGTCAGCAAAATCCATAAATATCAGGTTGCCTACCGCAAACTCCTGGAAGAGTATAAAGCGGCCGGCTTGCTCACCGTATACGATGCCGGCTTTATCAGCCTGGATAAACAATTTCTGACCATTGGCATTAACGGCATGGTTGAAGCCGCCGAATCCCAGGGCCTAAGCGCTGGCAATAATGCCGCCTATATCAACTTTGTGCAGCAACAGCTAAAAGTGATTTTTGAGGCTAATAAGGCGGCAAAAGCCGAATACGGTTATCTGTTTAATACCGAGTTTGTGCCAGCGGAAAATCTGGGGGTAAAGAACGCCAAGTGGGATCGCGAAGATGGCTATGTTGTGCCGCGTGATTGCTATAACTCCTATTTTTACGTGGTAGAAGACGAGCAAAGCAATACGCTGGACAAGTTTCAACTACATGGCCGTCAGCTACTAGATTATCTGGATGGTGGCTCAGCGCTGCACCTGAACCTGGAAGAAAAGCTGGATCTGCAGGGCTATCTGCAACTGCTGAATATTGCTGCTCATACCGGCTGTAATTATTTTTGTGTTAACGTCAAAATCACTATCTGTAATCAGTGTGACGCCATTGATAAGCGCACGCTGTGCCGCTGTGCCCAATGTGGTAGCCCGGATATTGATTACGGCACCCGGGTCATTGGCTATTTAAAACGTATCTCCGCCTTTAGCGCCGGCCGCCGGCAGGAACATAGCCTGCGGCATTATCAACGTCAGGCCAGTAACCGCTTACAGAAAACCGGTTAAGGCGTTCCTGGCCCCTTGCGCAATTAGGCGGAGGCGGTTTGGGGGCTTGCTGGCCCCCTTTTTTCTTAGCTTAGCTACTACTGTGGAGGCATAGCGCGCAGGCCTTACCCGCCGTAAACTGCGTTATCAGTCCCAGCGGAGGCGCAATGAGTAACAAACCCAAGCTGCAAACCGCCATGCAGCAGCTGATTAGCGAAGTCAAAGCCACCTTGCCGCTCTACGAACCGGCAACCTATGTTTGCGGCATTACCAATAGCGATTGTCAGGGCTGTCCAAAGAAAATGCTGGAACTGGTCGATTCTGAACTCTGCTTTTGGGAAAGCGCGCTAAAACAAGGCCGCATCCCTAAGTTTGATGAATTGCGCCGCTTTGGCAAGCTATGCCAAAGCGTGCATCGTAATTTGGTGCGAAATAGAATCCTACCCACTGCTTTATAGGTGAAAGGTACCCACTTTCGTTCGATGCAAAGTAGGCTACCCCATCAGAGGTAAGGCGCCCCCTCCTTTGCCGGATAGCGGCACCGCCCCACTGTTGTTAGCATAGCGACCAGATCATCCGCTTGGAGCCAACAGCATGAATATTCAGTCATACCAGGACTTACTGCAGGCCGCAGCAATGCAACCCGAGCCACAACGGCTGTTATTTGTGTTTGCTAAAGCTGAACTGCCTAATGGCTATACCGATAGCCAAAAACAAAACTTTGAGCAGGGTCAGGGCGGCGCTCTGGCGCCGGTACTCTGTGTCGATAAATTACCAGAAGAGGTTAGCGCCTTTCAGCAATTGGTAGCAGAATCGACTCACACCGGCATCGACTGGGATATTGCCTTTGTCTCGGCCTTGGGTGGCCGTGGCGGCTTTCCGCCGAATAGCGACGAGGCCGTACAGCCATTACAAATGATGATGCAGAAAATTCAGGGCGGTATGATTGCCGATTTTCTGACATTTGATAGAAATGGCGACCTGGTGGCACTGTATTAGGGAATAGCTCAACGCTGCGGTCGGCCTTTGGCCGGCTGGCGCACGCTACAGAGTAAATAGCCGTTCATGCACTCGCTATGCTGCGCGGAATCTTAACCGTAAAGCAACTGCCCACGCCAGGCGTACTCTGTACCTCTAATAACCCTTTATGTTTTTCCACAATACTGCGCGATAACGCCAAGCCGAGGCCAGTACCCTGACCTTTTGGCTTGGTGGTATAAAAAGGCTGAAAGATTTGCTCTAATTGCTCTGCTGCTATGCCCGGTCCGGTATCGGCAACACTAAACCACACCCACTGCGCGTCGCAGCCGGTACTGATGGTAATAATGCCACGATCGACAATTACCTGGGCCGCATTCAACAGTAAATTCAGCAATACCTGATTCAGCTGCGACGGGATACAAAATACCGGCGGCAATTCGGTAAACTGCTTCACCACTTCAGCCTTATATTTAATTTCATTGGCAACAATATTCAGGGTGCTCAGGATCCCCTGCTGCAGATCGGCCATGACAAACTCGGCCTGATCGATATGCGAAAAGTCTTTTAAATCGCGGATAATTTCAATCACCCGTTGCAAGCCCTGCTCAGATTGCTGCAATAAATTGGGTAAATCCTCGCAGATATAATCAAAGTCAAACTGGCTTTTTAGCAACTGACTTTGCGCCGGCGGTAGCTGCTCGCTTAAGCGCTGCACCAACAACGTCAGGCTATTGGTATAGTCTTTTAGTACTGCCAGATTCGAAGCGACATAGCCGATAGGATTATTAATTTCATGCGCGACGCCTGCCGCCAGCTGGCCAATTGAGGCCAATTTTTCAGAGCGTACCAATTGCTCGGTAAGCTCAGCCAGCTGCTGCTGTAATACCCTGATGTCCTGATCTGCCACCTTGCCTGCTCCATTACTCGCCAGTACTCTGCAGATGCTGCTCGCGATAGCGCCGGAACGCCGCAGCAATCTCCGTTTTTAACTCATCATCCTGCCAGGGTTTAGTCATAAACTTATAGATAGCGCCGCGGTTAATTGCTTCGGTAACCGAACGTAAATCAGTATAACCAGACAGCACGATCCGCACCGTATCCGGATACATTTCTTTGACCCGGCTTAAAAACTCAGTGCCATTCATCTCCGGCATCCGCTGGTCCGAAATAATCACCTGTACCTGATGTATTGCCAGCAATTCCAGGGCTTCTGCGGCACTGCTGCAACTGAGTACCTGATACGGCTCTTTGCGCAGCAACCGTTTTAGCGAGTGCAAAATATTTTCTTCATCATCAACCAGCAACAAGGTTTGTTGCGTTGCAGCAGTATTATGACTTACCGGGGCATAGCAGATCAGAAACTGCTCTAACTGTGGCCCCGGCATTGGCCGGGCAAAATAGTAACCTTGTAACTCGTCACATAAACTTTTGGCCAGGAAGCTGGCCTGGGCTTCGGTTTCAACGCCTTCCGCTACCACCCTGACGCCCAGCTGATGCGCCATCGCAATAATGGCGCGGCTGATGGCGGCATCGCGCTGATCAGTCACTAACTCGCGGATAAAGCTGCGGTCAATCTTCAGTTTATTAATCGGTAACCGTTTTAGATAACTGAGGCTGGAGTAGCCGGTACCAAAGTCATCAATGGCAATACTTACCGCCAATTTCTTCAGTTGCTGTAACTTGGTCACCACCTGCTCAATATTTTGCAGTAACAATGACTCCGTTAATTCCAGCTCAAACCAGCGCGGTGCCAACTGCTGCTGTTGCAGTGTTTGCTGTAACTGTTCGACAAAGCCAGGGCGCTGGAATTGCAGTGACGACAGATTCACCGCCATCACCAGATGCGCAATACCACGTTGTTGCAATGACGCATTAAAGGCCGCCGCTTGCTCAATCACCCACTGCCCGATTTCCACTATTAACCCGGTTTCTTCGGCTACCGGAATAAACTCATCCGGGCCTATCATGCCATGCTCTGGGTGTGGCCAGCGCAGCAGGGCTTCTAAACCAATTAAGCGGCCGCTGCCTGCTTCAACCTGCGGCTGGTAATACAGTACAAACTCCTGATTAGCGACCGCCTTTTTCAACATAGCGCGTAAATTCAGGCGCTTATTCAAGCTGGTTTCCATTTCCGCCTGATACCACTGATAGTTATTACGGCCTTGTAATTTGGCCTGACACATGGCTAAGTCGGCCTGTTTTACCAGCTGCATCGGCTCGTCAAAGTTATTATCGGTCAGGCTGATACCAATACTGGCAGTGATTTGTAACTCCTGCTCCTCGACAAGGATCGGCTGTGCAATAACAGTCAGTAAATGCTGCGCCAATTCATTAAAGCTCTCGGTTTCCTGCAAATCGGGTACCATTAATACAAATTCATCGCCGCCCAACCGCGCCAGCGTATCACCAGCGCGCAGTTCAGCCTGCAGACGGCAACTGATTTGCCGTAACACCTCATCGCCTACGGCGTGGCCTTTACTATCGTTAATCAGTTTAAAACCATCTAAATCAATAAACAGCACTGCCACCTTTTCCTGATGCCGGGCACTGATTTTACAACTTTGAGTCAGACGCTCTTTCAGCAGGCTACGGTTGGGCAAACCCGTCAGTAAATCGTAGGAGGCATTATAGGCAAGTTCCTGCTCATAATTTTTTTGCGCGGTAATATCGGTTTGAATGCCAATATAGTGGGTGATGGCGCCTTGCTCATCCGGTACTGGCGCCAGGAACAGGTTATTCCAGAAAATACTGCCGTCTTTACGGTAGTTTTTTAACACTACACTGCATTCCTGCCGGCCTGATATCGCATTACGAATTTGCTGAATGGCCAGACTATCCCGTTCTGAGCCCTGTAAAAAACGACAATTTTTACCGATTACCTCTTCACTGGTATAACCGGTTAAGCGCTCAAAGGCGGCATTCACATAGATGATAGGCATATCCGGCCAGGTAATATCGGCAATCACCACCCCGCTGGAGCTGGCATCAACCGCCCGTTTATATAACCGTAGTTGCTTTTCGGTTTGCAGCCGTTGCGTTACGTCCTTGGCCATGCCAATTACCCCGGTAATCCGGCCATCAATATAGGTTGGTACGATAGTGCTCTGCAATTCCAGTTGCTGGCCGCTATGATTTAGAATACTGACCTCAAAGCTTACCGCTTCACCGGCCAGCGCCCGGGCGAAATAGCCGGTAACTTCCGGCAACTGTTCTGGTAAAATTACCCGGCTAAAATGCATGTGCTTCAGCTCTGCCTCGGTCCACTCTAATAACCGGCAACCGGCAGCATTGATCTGGCTAAAATAACCGCTCTCGCTCAACACATACACCGCATCCGGGTTATATTGGTATAGCGAGCGAAAACGCTGCTCACTCTCGGTTAATTGGCGTTTCTGTTGTGCCCGTTCAATCGCCATAGCTGCAAAGCGGCTGCAGCTAAGAATCAATTCTAACTCCTCACTAGACGGTGCTCTGGTTTCAGAACAATAAACGGCAAAGGTGCCCAGTACCTCATCCTGTAGCGAAACCATCGGCAGCGCCCAACAGGCTTGCACTTGCTCCGCCAGTGCCACCGCTGCGACCGTTTGCCACTTGGGATCAGTAGCGATATTTTCGACAATCACCAGACTCTTTTGAAAAGCCGCGGTACTACAGGAACCAAAGTTATCGGCTATCGGCAGTCTGGCAAAAGCCTTACGGAAGGACTCACTGAATGAAGGTGCAGCCAGTAATTCCAGATGGTCACCGACTTTTAGCATGAAGCTGGCCCGGAATGCCGGATTTTGGCGTTCGGCCAATAAACAAATCTGCTGGATAATCTCTGCCAGCGGTTGTTCATTAGAAATTAACCGTAGTACCTGCTGCTGTGCCTGCTGTAGCTGCTCAGCTTTGACAAGATCAGTGACATCGCGAGCTATCCCATACATGATGCCAAGACTGGGCACATAACGCGCCGACCACATTAAATAGACAATGCTGCCATCTTTACGCAGATAACGGTTACGGAAATACTGGGTATGCTGGCCATTAATAATATTGTTAGCTTCCTGCTCGGTAATCACATGGTCATCGGGATGCACAAAATCCATATAGGCGCGGCCGGTCAGCTCTGCTGGCGTATACCCTAACACCCACTCACAGGATCGACTTAACTCCAGAAAGTGCCCCTGTTGGTCAACCATACAAAGAATATCGCTGGAGTTATCCATAATCTGTTGATGCTGTAACTGCAAACGGCGCTGGATGCCAAGGTTATGCTGAGTACTATGGTTTAACGTTATTAAGCGACGTTGCTGGCGTTGTAATAAGCGCTGATATTGTTGGCTGAGCAGAGCCAGCACTACCACTAACCAACCGGCCAGTAGCACGACTCCGGCAATCTGCCGCATAAAATCCAGTTTACTGTCTAACTCGCGATAAAGTTGCAACCGCCAGGCTAAGTCGCCGAATAACACTACCGGATACTCGCCAAGTAAAAAATATTGCCGCTCAGCCTGACGCTGGTCGATTAACGGCTCTGGCAAGTCCTGGTATGCCACCTGCACCGCATAATCCGGCGCAACCACCACCGGCAACAATTTGGTCATCACATCACGAAAATTCAGACTGGCCACGACTTCACGCAGCGCCGAGGCATTGGGCTGTGGCAGCAAAGCCCGCACAAAAGTATGGTCAACCCGGCTATCGTAATAAAAGCTAACTTCTGGCCGGGGGCTGTTGCTGGCAAAGGCTGTGGGTACTGGCTTAGCAACACTTAGGTATTGATCAAACCAGCGCCGATCTTCATCACTATCGCTAATCGATAATTGTAATTCGCCATTCGCATTAATAATTGCCAGATAATCGAGATAGGCGAAATCTCGCAGATAACTGCGTAACTCCAACTCAAGTTGTTTAGCACTGTAAGGGGTTTCTGAACTGGCCAGGCGATCGGCTAAGCGATAGATCAAGCCTTGTTGCTCATTAAAAACCTGATTCAATTGCTGTTGAAAGGCAGACAAGGTGTTATCAATCACCTCTCTTTTTACTTGCCCTAACTGGTGCATAAAATTCAGCCAGAGTAAGACCGCAAAACTGGCTAATAGCAGTGCCAACCAACTGCCCGGATTACCACGCTGTTCCTGCCAACGAAAGCGGCCACTAAAGCGCGCACTTAAGCCAGCAATAGCCGCAAATAGTAATAAAGTAGCCGAGTTCATCGCAACAGAGGGGGAAACACCAAAGGCGTAACCGAATAAGTTACCCGTGTCTTGCCAGATCACGGCAACCACTAAGATCAGTAATAACGTATGACACAGCAGCGCCAGATACGCACTCCAGCGTTGCTTTTTACCCAGCCAGCCCAGCCAACCCAGAAGTAATAAGCCCCAGGCCAGGTATTGCAAGGGCGGAGTTTCCAGCTGCTGTGCCGGCTCAGCAATCAGGCTCTGACTCAGCAGGTAAGCCAGCAACAGTAGCCAGCACACTGCAACCCATTGCCGTTTTTTGGCAATTACCGCCACTAGCAATAAGACCAAATAGGAAAACAGCAGCAGTGAAGAAAAAGGTAAAATCACGGTGTAGTTGTCGGCGTCGGCATGAAATAGCTGATCGAGAATAGCCGTTAACACGCTGAGTAATAATACTGCGGTACTGGCATAAAATAAGCTGTAACCCAGCATGGGGCCAAAAAAGCGGGCAGACCGATTTTGCATTAATCCTCTCATGCAGGCTCCATTAACGCCTGTAAGGTTGAGAGTAATACCGCTTTACTAAAGGGTTTCTCCAGCAAACGGTGGGCTGCCACCCTGGCAGCCGGCTCTACCAAGTTAAGGTTGCCACTGATTAATACCCGCTTAATCGCCGGATATTTTTTAACCAACTGCTGTAACAGCGCGCCTCCGCTCAGGGTCGGCATCAATTGATCGGCAACAACGATGTCTACCGGCTGCTGCGCTAAAAAATCCATTACCTGAGCACTGTCGGTCAGGGTATGACACTGAAAAGGACTCTGGCGCAACATACGACGATAGGCCTCCAGCAATAATGGCTCGTCATCAACAAAGAGTACGTTAAACATCAGCTGCCCTTAATTGCTTGAGTTGTTGCCAGCAGTCTGAAAAAGTGACCAACAACGGTGCCAGCGCGTGTTCGTCAGCATTCCGGGCGGCCAGCTCCAGCTGCCAGCAAAGTGAAGCCAGCTGAGTGGCGCCGGTAAGAGCGGCGATCCCTTTCAGGCTATGGGCTGCAGCGGACAAGGCCGGAAGATCTCGTACCTTACCCGCTTCTTTGATCGCGTTAATATAGAGCGGTGCCGCCGCAGCAAAACCGCTTAGGGCGCTCTCTAACGTCTCCCGACTATCGTCACCGTACATCTCGATCAGGATGGCAAGATCGAGAATAGCCAGCTCAGTGCAGGCTTGACTCATCTTCTGCCTCCGTCTTATTAATCAAGGGTCGGTTACAGGTTTGCATCCACCAATAGGCCAGCTTCTTTAGTAAGGCCAGCACCTGCTTGTGATGCTTTACATTCACTTCGGCCAGCTCCGCCATTAACGCCTGCAGCTTTTGTAGCCGCTGCTGTAACATACTCCAGAACTCCGGGCGCTGCTCGCGTTGCTGCATGGTTTTAGCGATATGAATTAAATAGTCAGCGGCGGCACAGGCACGCTTACGCTCGGCATCAATGGCAACCGTTTTGCAGTTATTGATAAACACATTATGAAAACAGCTTAGGTTATAGGCTAAGTTCTTTAAACGCCGATCCAGCTGAAAATAGCCAGTGGTCGCATCCTCTGGCCAGTGCAGAAAATCGCGTGTTTCGACTTTATTACCCTGCTCATCCAGCTCTTGCTCTTCTTGCTCAGCCTTTTGCTCCAGCTCCCGCACTATCGCTACCCGAAACCGACGCTGGCCTTCTTCATCATCCGTCGCTTTCGGCGCCTCCAGCCGTTGTTTCATATCGGCGTAATGAGCCGCTGGCTGGATTAGCTTTTCATGCTGCAGATGATGCTGAATTTTTTTACTTAGCTGCACCGCCGAAACCGGCTTTGCCAGAAAGTCGTTGACGTCAAACAGAATACATTGCTGAATCAGTTCCCGGTAAGCATTGCCAGAGAACACAATAATCGGGATATCGTGGGCTGTAGCGGTAAAAGCACCGGAGCGGACCCGAGACAGCAAGTCGAGCCCACTCGGCCCTTTTAGCTCTATATCGGTGATTAATAAATCGATGGGTTCGCGTTCCAGGATCTCGCTGGCAGTTTTGGCATCCAGCGCTTTAAACGCTTTGCAGCCCGGTACTTTATTGGCCACGCCATAGAGAAAGTCGCACATCAGAATAACGTCATCTAACACCAGGACGTTAAAGTTCTTTAGTAGCATAAAAGGGTGTCTATCCTTGTCGGGATCATACAACGAAGCATTTCGGACCATAGCGCTGCACCAGGCAGCTATCCTTGATAACAAGTATATACCCGAAACAGAGTTTATGTCGGCACAGACTGCATTATGTTACAGGCGAAGCTTCCGGAATGGGAAAGCTTTGAATGCGAATAAATTATATTTGATTAAACAGTATTTTAGCAACAAGAATGTAGTAGTAAAGTATTATACAACTTTTGAGTACCTTTGCTGCCCTTGCTGCAGATAGGCATCAAAACAGGCACAGATACTGCGCACCCAGAGCCGGCCGGCGTCTGTTACCCGGATCTGCTCGGCATAGACTTCTACCAGACCATCCTCCATAAAGGGCTTAAGCAAACTCAGCGCGCTGTCAAAGTACTGCCAAAAGCTCTGCAACTGCCACTGCTGACTTAAAGCGATAATATCCAGCTCGAAATGGCAGATTAACTGGCTAATCAGCGCCGCGCGTAGCCGATCATCTGCCGATAATACAAAGCCGCGCTCAACCGCCAGCTGCTGCTGGTTTATCGCGGCATAATAGGCCGGCAAGTCTTTGCTATTTTGCCACAGCACGCCGTTTACCTGGCTGATACTGGATACGCCCAGACCGAGCAACGCATCCTGCCCTGCCGTGGTATAGCCCTGAAAGTTACGCTGTAATTTGCCGGCTTGCTGGGCTTTGGCCAGCGCATCATCTGGCTTGGCAAAGTGATCCATACCGATAAACTGATAACCGGCTGCCACCAGTTGTGTGATCGCCAGCTGCATCAGCGCCAGCTTGGCTGGCGCATCCGGCAAACTGCAATCCGGAATTTTGCGCTGCGCGGCAAAGCGCTCCGGTAAATGAGCATAGCTAAATAATGAAATTCGATCCGGGTCAAGCCGGATAATTTCAGCGACCGTCTCGGCAAAGCTGGCTGGCTGCTGATAGGGTAAACCATAGATCAGGTCCAGATTGACCGAACTAAACCCCAATTCGCGACATAATGCCACCTGATGTCGGATCAGCTCAGTGTCCTGCACCCGGTTAATCGCAATCTGCACTTTTTCGTCCAGATCCTGCACGCCAAAACTAACGCGGTTAAAACCCAGTTGTTTTAAATGCCGCAGTTTGTCGTCGCTGCAACTGCGCGGATCAATTTCAATACTGATTCCGGCAGCCGGCAAAATCATAAAGTGCTGGTGTAACAACGCCATTAAGCGGCTAAGCTGTGCTTCGGTTAAAAAGGTTGGGGTACCACCGCCCAGATGCAGCTGATTAATCACTTTCTGCTGCAGATGCGGGCGATACAGTGCCATTTCTGCAGCCAGGGCATCGAGATAGGCATCGGCTTTATGCTGATGGCGGGTGACAACTTTATTGCAGCCGCAGTAGTAACACAGCTTATGGCAGAACGGGATATGCAGATACAGGCTTAACTCAGGGCCACTGCTGGCCAGCGCCTGAAACAATGCCGCCTGTGGAAAGGCCGTGTTAAGCGCCAGCGCGGTTGGATAAGAGGTATAACGCGGCCCGTTAATATTGTATTTGGCGATTAACGCCGCGTCCCACTGTATGCTTTGCATCTGCTGTCTCCGGAAAACTCAGGACAATTATAAGCTGCCAGGTACTGTAGCAGTTTGATCTGCCGCAACCTCTGCCGTTGCCAACAAACTTTGCCAGCTTAGCAGCAAGGCCGGCAGTGGCGGCGGCAAGCGGCTTAACTCAATAGTATCGAGCAGATTCTTGCAGTACAGTCCCAGCTCGGTATCCCCTAACATACTGAGGCGACGCCGGAAAAATAAGGTATCCGGATCGACTTTGCCGCAGATCAGATCCAGAAAATCCTGACTGCTGGCTTTAATCAGCAGATCCTGCTGCACAGATGCCAGTTCAACCTGTAATTTGTTGTTTTTTAACGTTATGGCAAAGTTCAGTTGCCAGTCGCTTACCTGTAACACTAAGTATCGCTGTGCCAGAAAATCCAGACTGCCGGCAGTTAGCTCTGGCTGAAAAAACTTATTTAGCAGCAGCGTTAAGCCCTGCTGCTGCACACGCTTGGGCGTCAGCTGTTGCACCCGCTGCGCCAAAGTAGGTAGCAACGCTACCAATTTATGACTAACCCTTTTAATATCAAACATATAGAAGCAACCCAGCAGCTAAATTCCCTATAATAAAAGCATAGTTCTACGGCGCTGCCTATAGCCTTTCCGGGGTACAGCAGGCAGGGCCACAGTAATGAGGCTGATATGGAGTTACTCTGTCCGGCTGGCAGTATGCCGGCAGTCAAAGCAGCAATTAGTCAGGGGGCCGATGCGATCTATGTCGGCTTAAAAGATGACACCAATGCCCGGCACTTTGCCGGCTTAAACTTTACTGAGTCGCAACTGACTGAGGTTGCCCGCTATGTGCATCAGGCGGGGCGTAAATTGCATGTGGCCATTAATACCTTTGCTCACCCCGCGGGTTGGTCGCGCTGGCAGCAGGCGGTCGACAGTGCAGTACGGGCTGGCACCGATGTACTGATTCTTGCCGATATGGCAGTGCTGGCCTATGCCGCTGAACGCTATCCGCAGGTTGAATTACATCTGTCGGTGCAGGCTTCGGCCACCAATGCCGCCGCCATTGAGTTTTACCGGCAATTTAATATCCGCCGGGTGGTGTTACCACGGGTGCTTTCGATGCAACAGGTGCGCGCGCTGGCCCGCAGCTGTGATATCGATTTGGAAGTCTTTGCCTTTGGCAGCTTATGCATTATGGCTGAGGGGCGTTGCTATCTGAGTTCTTACTTAACCGGGCAGTCACCGAATACCGCCGGCGCCTGCTCACCGGCGGCCTTTGTTCGCTGGCAAGAGCAAGACGGCGTACTGGAGTCGCGCTTAAATGAAGTATTGATTGACCGCTTCGCCGCGGATGAAACCGCCGGCTACCCGACCCTCTGTAAAGGACGTTTCAGAGTCGATGCCGATACCTACCATGTGCTGGAAGAGCCAACCAGCCTGAACACCCTGGATTTACTGCCACAGCTCTATGCCGAGGGCATTAGCTCACTGAAAATTGAAGGCCGGCAGCGCAGCCCGGCTTATGTAACCCAGATCACTCAGGTTTGGCGGGCGGCTATTGATGCGGTAATGCAGGATCCAGCGCATTTTCTGGTGCAACAACACTGGCAGCAGGTGCTGAATAATCTGGCCGAGGGCAACCAAACCACCCTCGGTGCCTATCATCGGAAATGGAAATAACCTATGCAATTCTCACTTGGCCCGGTACTGTATTTCTGGCCCAAAGCACAGATGCTGGAGTTTTACCGCCAGGCTGCCGACTCGGCCGTGGATATTGTTTATCTCGGCGAAACCGTTTGCAGCAAAAGACGCGAGCTAAAACTGGAAGACTACCTTAAGCTGGCGCATATGCTGCGCGAAGCCGGCAAACAGGTGTGTTTATCTGGCATGACGCTGTTGGAGTCGCCGTCTGAACTGCGCGAGCTGCGCAAGTACGTCGATAACGGCGACTTTATGCTGGAAGCTAATGATGTTGGCGCTATTGCTATGCTGTACGAACAGGGCCTGCCCTTTGTCGCCGGTGCCGCCATTAACTGCTATAACCAGCATAGCCTGCGCCGCTTAATTGGTATGGGACTGCTGCGCTGGGTGATGCCGGTTGAACTATCCGGCGACTGGCTGCAACAGGTGTTAAACGAGGGCATTATTCAGGATATCCGCGATTGCTTTCAAACCGAGGTGTTTGCCTTTGGCCATTTACCTCTGGCCTGGAGTGGTCGCTGCTTTACCGCCCGCTCTGAGAATCGCGCTAAAGATCAGTGCGAGCTCTGTTGCATTAAATATCCGCAGGGGCGCACTGTGTATAGCCAGGACGGTACTCAGGTGTTTGTGCTAAACGGCATTCAAACCCAGTCTGGCTATCGCTATAACCTGATTAATCAGCTACCGGCTATGCAAGGGTTGGTTGATGTAGTACGGTTAAGCCCCGAGCCCGAGGGCACCTTTGCCTGGTTGACTAAATTTAAGGCCAACCAGCATGGCGCCGCGCCACAACAACTGAGTGATACCGACAGTAATGGTTATTGGCTAAAGCTTGCAGGGATGGCGACGGGCTGACGTTGAATGATGAGTGTTGAATGTTGAATGTTGAATTGTAATCCGGAGCGCAGATGACGCAGCAACAGGCAAAAATTGGCATTGTTACGGTAAGCGACCGCGCCAGTGCCGGTATATATGAAGATTTATCCGGCAAGGCGATAATCGATACCT
Source organism: Alishewanella sp. HH-ZS (assembly GCF_001704375.1). Lineage (NCBI taxonomy): Bacteria > Pseudomonadati > Pseudomonadota > Gammaproteobacteria > Alteromonadales > Alteromonadaceae > Alishewanella > Alishewanella sp. HH-ZS. The sequence continues at coordinate 111,661 of NZ_LZEJ01000002.1, forward strand.
TAACAGAGTATCTAAGCAGCGACTGGCAGGCCGAGTACCGCTTGATCCCGGATGAACAACTACTGATTGAGCAAACCCTGATAGAACTGGCCGAGCAACAGGGTTGCTGTTTAATTGTCACCACCGGTGGTACCGGGCCGGCCAAACGCGATGTCACGCCAGAAGCCACTGAAGCCGTCTGTGACAGGTTGATGCCGGGCTTTGGTGAGCTGATGCGCCAAGAGTCGTTAAAGTATGTGCCAACCGCTATTTTGTCACGGCAAACCGCTGGCTTACGTGGCAACTGCCTGATTATTAACTTACCGGGCAAACCCAAGGCAATCCGCCAGTGTCTGGATGCGGTGTTCCCGGCGGTGCCTTACTGCATCGATCTGATGGACGGCCCTTATCTGCAGTGTAACGAAGCAGTGATGCAGGCCTTTAGACCAAAAAGTTAGTGCCAGCCTCTACCCCAGGCTTCGACTCCGTTAGGCAAGACTACCGGAGCCGGAGTGCAGAGTCGCTGCCGGCTAAGCAGTTAACGTTGGTATTCGCCGGCGCGTTCTGGTTGATATAGCACGTCGAGAATTTCAACGGTGCGGCTTTGGCCATGTGGCATCGGCCATTCCAGTGCTTGCCCCACCGCTAACCCGAGCAGAGCACTGCCAACCGGAGCAAAAATCGAAATTTGCTCATCGTTTTTCAGGTCATGCGGATAAACCAGGGTTTTCTCAAACACCTTGTTATCGCCGGCAAACTTAAAGCGCACCGTCGAGTTCATACTGACCACATTCGCAGGTAAGGCAGTAGGCTCAACTACGGTAGCCCGATCCAACTCTGACTCCAGCTTTTCCAGCTCCGGCGTCAGCCGGGGCATCTTCTCAAGTAAGGCTTCAATCCGATCCATATCTAAACTGGAAACGACGATAGGTGTAGCTGACATATGACACTCCCAAGTAAAAAAGAAAAAAGCCCGCAGGCTAACGCCGTCGGACTTTTCAGAATTTAGGCAGTTATACCCCTGCAACCGCGAAAAAGCAAGCTAACGGCGTAGCAGAAACAACCAGATCACCAACAGCAGGGTAATAAACCAGAAACCGGACAGCAGTTGCCAGAATAGCAGTGGATTGGATTTATTCTGCTGTTTGACCTCTTCATGCAAAAACGCCGGGTTGGGTTGCTGCAAATCGGTCAGTAACTGGCTGATACTCTGATAGCGGTAACTCAGATCCAAACTCACTCCCTTTTGCAAGGCCCGGTCAAACCAGGTCGGGATTAGCGGGTTAAACTGACTGGCACTGCGATAGCGCAGCCGGTCATAATCGCTCGCCACCCGGCATTCTTCTACCGCCGGGCCATAGGGTAAATGACCGCCACTAAACAGCTCATAGGCAATGGTCGCCAAGGCATACACATCACCCTGCACGCCGGAATTATGCCCCAGCAGATAGTGCGGATCGGAATAGGTCGCGGTGCCCAAAGCGCCTTCGTGGTGCAGTGGGCTGTAGATTTCCGCCAGACCGGCAACAAACACCGAACCAAAATCCACCAATTTCAGGCTGCCATCGGCCAGACGCATAATATTGCCGGGTTTCAGGTCCTGATGAATGGCGCCCATGCGGTGAAACGCCTGTAGGCCTTCGGCTATCTGTTTCACCAGTTTAATTGCCAACGCGGGTTTAAGCGGCTGTGGCTGCTCTGCCAGCCAGTGCTCTAAACTCTGGCCCTGCAAATGCTCCATTAAATAGTACAGAAAGGTCCGTGGCCGGCTTTGTCGGATCACCTTAACTACGCGCGGCGACTGGATCCGCAGGCCAATCCACTCTTCGCGGATAAAGCGATCGATATAAAGCACATCATCGGCATAATTCTGCGATGGGCTCTTAAGCACCAGCTGCTCTGCGGTGGCTTCATCTTCCACCAGATACAGGTGGCTGCGGCTACTGGCATAGAGCTCTCGCACTACCCGATAACCATCCAGCTTCATACCTGGGCTTAACGCCGGCGGGAAGGGTAACCGGGTCAGCTCGGAGCTTAAATCATCCAGGCTCTGCTCAGGTAACTGCGCCACATCTACCACTATCGCGCTGACATTATCATCGCTGCCATGCGCTAATGCCTGCTCCAGTAATTGTCGGCTGCATTGCTCCGGATCCGTTACTGTCGTCAGCAGCTGAGTTAATTCGGCCTCGCTTAAAAAGTCGTGAATGCCATCCGAGGTTAGTAAAAAACGATCACCCGCTTGCAACGCCAATGCACCTTGCTGCGCTGCGACCTTGGCATCCATGCCCAGTGCCCGGCCTAAAAACTGCCGCTGCTCCGACAATACCGTAATATGATCCTGCGTCAGCTGCTGCAAACTGGCGTTACGCAACAGATAGATACGGCTGTCACCGATATGGAAGAAATGCGCAGTCCGCGACTTCAGCACCAAAGCACTAAAGGTACATAAATAGCCTTTTTGTTCATGGGCAAACTTATGACTGAATTGATACAGCTGGTTGTTGATGGTGGCCAGTAACTGCTCGGCACTGTAGGCCACCGACCAACTATCCGGAGTTTGCGGATATTCCTGACAAAAACGCTCGGTAGCCAGTTTACTGGCCTGAGCGCCAGCTTCAGCGGTACTGACGCCATCGGCCAGCACGAAACAGGCACCCTTATGTTGCAGTAAGTAGGCAGAGTCAGGCAACTGACAGGCAACCGCATCCTCGTTGGCCGCTTTTACGCCGGCCGCAGTCTGAGCGCCATATTGTAACTGCAGTGCTAACTCTGCCACAGCGGCACGCCCTTATTTAACCGACATTAATTCTATGTACTGTACCATCTTCCGCCACCTCGACAATATGTCCCTTAGGATCGTCGAGGAACATCACCGCTACCAGGCCAATCAATGCTGAGGCGGCAATCACATAGAAGAAGGTACTAAAATCGACATAACTTAGTACGGTCAGGTACACCACAGCCCCCACATTACCGTAAGCACCTGCCATCCCGGCGATCTGGCCGGTCATACTGCGCTTGATCAGTGGCACTATCGCAAACACCGCACCTTCGCCGGCTTGCACAAAGAAGGAGCAGGCCATTACCGCTAATACGGCCAACGGGATCCACCAGTGGCTGTCCATCAAGCCCATCAGAAAATAGCCGGCAGCCAGACCACCAATCAGGATCACCATACTCTTACGCCGGCCAAATTTATCAGAGAACCAGCCTCCCATTGGCCGCGACACCAGATTCATAAAGGCGAACGCAGACGCTAGCAAACCCGCTTTTACCGCCGTCATCCCCTCGAAGGTTTCCAGGAAATACAGTGGCAGCATTGATACCACCGCCAGCTCAGAGCCAAAGGTCGCAAAATACGCCACATTTAAAATACCGACCTGCTTAAAGCTGTATTTGTCATGCTCCGGCACACCTTCGCGCAAATGTTCGGCGTTGATTTTCCAGGTTTGTTGCGTCTGGAAGATAAACAACACCACCAGCGCGCCCCAGATGCTGTACATGGCGGTTTCGGAGAACAAATTCACCCCTGCTGGTGATAAACGCCAGGCCAGGATCCCCAGTGCCAGGTGCATTGGGATATTCATCAGAATCAGGGCCCACAATGCGCCCCAGCTGGTAACCACCATGGCGCCAGTTTTCTTCGGTTTAAAATAGGTCGAGCCTTTGGGCGTATTACGGGCAAATTTATAGAAAATCAGCGAATAGACCGCACTGATCACCCCAACTGAGGCAATCGCATAGCGCCAGCCATTTTCACCACCGAACATCAGCGCCACTGTTGGCAGCGTCATCGCGGCTGCCGCCGAGCCAAAATTACCCCAGCCACCGTAGATACCTTCAGCGGTACCAACCTGGTTATGCGGAAACCACTCACCAACCAGCCGGATCCCTACCACAAAACCTGCGCCGACAAAGCCCAGTAAAAAGCGGAATAAGGCCAGGGCATCATAGGTATTGGCAAAAGCAAAGCCGATACAGAGCAAGGCCGAGATAAATAACAACACCGAATACATAATACGCGGGCCATATTTATCCACCATCATTCCCACTACGATGCGCGCCGGAATGGTCAATGCCACGTTTAATATCAGCAAAGCCCGGATCTGGGCATCGGTTAACGCCAGCGCTTCTTTGATATGCATCAGTAAGGGCGCATGAGCAAACCAAATCACAAAGGTAAGAAAGAACGCAAACCAGGTCAGGTGTAACATTTTTATTTTTTGTTCAGCAAAATTAAGCAGATTGAGTTTACTGCTTTGCCCTGCCGCAGACGCTGCGCCAGCCATACAGACCTCCTGAAAGAGTCATAGAATGATATTCCAGTACAAGTCTAGGGGTTTTTAGGCCGGAAAAATTGATCTGGCACAACAGCCGCCAGCCCGCGCCGGGCCTGCACTGAGGGCCGCTACCTCCTTTGGAGTAGCCAGCAATTTAGCGCTAAAAGCCGAGCCCAACGCCATCACTACCCCCTATGAGGTAGCCTGCCTTGCCGCAGCCTTAGCCGCAGAACTTAGGGGGTACTGCTTTTTGGCCGGGCAGGCCGCTAAGCTTTTCGCTATGCTAGGCGCAGTGAGTCTTGCGCCTGGTACAGGCGCTTATTTGGGGAGTAACGCATGCAGGCAACCCATCCTCTGGCGCGCCGGGCGCTGCTACTGGCTACCCTGGCTTTTGCCGGCTGCTTTTCGGTGTGGACGCTATACGCGGTGATGGGGTTGGATATCCAACAACAGCTGGCCCTGAGCGCCACCGAATACGGTATTTTACTGGCAGCCCCCATTTTTAGCGGGGCGCTACTACGTATTCCATTGGGAATGCTGGCAGATCGCTATAATGCCCGACTGCTGTGGCTGGGGTTAATGCTCAGCTGCATTCCGGCGCTGGCATTGCTGCCACTGGTAAGCAGCTTTTATGGTTATCTGACCACCGGCCTCTGGTTTGGTTTAAGTGGCGTTTCCTTTACCTTCGGCATCCGCTATGTGACCGACTGGTTTGCCTCGCGCCAGCAAGGCCTGGCGATGGGTCTGTTTGGCGTAGGCAATGCCGGCGTCGCCATCACCTTTATTCTGGTGCCCATTATTGTCGCCTGGTGGGGCTGGCAGTGGGTTGGGCCTGTGTATGCCGTTGGGCTGGCTTTATTGCTGGTGTTATTCTGGTTGTTGTCACCGCCCTCGCCAAAAACTGCAGGCCCCACCGCCAGACCACTGACTCTGCGTCAGTTAGTCAGAGATGCCCGGGTCTGGCGCTTTTCACTGTATTACTACTTTGTATTTGGTGGCTTTTTAGCCCTGTTGCTGTGGTTACCACAATATTATATGCAGGCCTATGCGATGAACGCCCAGCAGGCAATGGCCTTTACGCTGTTTTTTGTCGCGACTTCCAGTATGGTCAGGGCATTAGGTGGCTGGTTTGCCGATCGCTATGGTGGCCGGGCCGTAAACTGGAGTGTGTTCTGGGTCTGCCTGGTGTGCTTGTTCTTTCTGAGTTACCCCCCCACTACCCTGATTATTCATGGCCTGGAAAAAGATGTCCAACTGGAGATCTCCGTTAATGTCTGGTGGTTTACGGCCCTGATCTTTGTCATTGGCGTAGCTCAGGGTTTTGGCCGCGCCAGCGTGTATAAAGTGATTCACGATTACTACCCTAAGCATATGGGTGCAGTCGGTGGCTTTGTTGCCGCCATTGGCGGTCTGGGCGGTTGTACCCTGCCGGTGCTCTTTGGCCTGGCGCAGGATGCACTGGGTATTGTCACCGGCTGCTTTATGATTCTGTATGGCGTGCTGGCGCTATGCATGATCACCATGTTTTTCGCCAATCAGGCAGCGCAATATCAACAGCGCCTGCAGGATGCCCGTAGTAATAATTTTTTATTGGATGACGACGAATGATGCAAATTACCGATCTGGCGACCGAGCAAAAGCTGTTGCCGCTATTGCGCCAGGCATTCCGGCCGCTGTTTTTATTCGGCGCCGCCTTTAGCGCTATCGCCATGCTGTTGTGGGGGCTGATCTTGGGCGGTCAGCTGCAGCTGCAACCTGTTGGTCAGGTATTATTCTGGCATAGCCATGAAATGATCTTTGGCTTTGCCTGTGCCATCGTCATCGGCTTTTTATTAACTGCGGTGCAAAATTGGACCTCACTACGCGCACCGCATGGCCCGACGCTGTTATTGCTAACACTGCTCTGGCTGGCCGCCCGTCTGCTTCTGCTCTTTGGCGAGGCGCTGCCCCTGTGGCTGGTCGCCCTGGTGGATCTGAGCTTTTTACCACTGGCCGCCTGGTTACTGGCGAAACCACTACTGGCGGTACAACAATACCGCAATTTGTTTTTTGTACCAGTGTTACTGCTGCTAACCGCCTGCAACCTGATCATGTATCTGGGACTTTTTCTTGGCCGTTATGACTTACAGCAACTCGGTAGTTTAAATGCCATCTGGCTAATCACCCTGTTAATGGCCATTGTCGGTGGCCGGGTGATCCCGATGTTTACTGCTAATGGCACCAAAACGCCAAAAGTTGAGGCGCTGCTCTGGCTTGACCGCGCTGCTTTGGGCAGCCTTTGGCTGATCTTTGTCTTGCATTTTTTCAGTCTGGCGCCGCTGTTACCCGCTAGCCTGTTAAGCGCCCTCTTTGCCCTGAGTGCGCTGCTGACCGCTATCCGCTGCGCGCGCTGGAAAATCTGGCTGACATTTAAAGTATCCCTGCTGTGGTCGTTACATCTGGCTTATTGGTTTATCCCGCTGGGCCTGGCGTTATTTGCGTTACGTTATGCCGGCTTTGCCATCAGCCAGAGTATCGCACTGCATGCGTTAACGGCTGGCGCCATGGGATCAATGATTCTGTCGATGATGGCCAGGGTCTCGCTTGGCCACAGCGGCCGGCTGTTACAACCAAAGCAGATTATGGCTTGGGCTTTTCTGCTGGTGGCGCTGGCCGGTATCAGCCGTACCTTACTGATTTGGTTACTGCCAGCGCATACGTTTAGTCTGCTCTGGCTGGGGATTGCTTGCTGGGTGTTGGCCTATGCCTGTTATGTGCTGGTGTACTTACCGGTATTAACCACGCCCAGAGCAGATGGCCGGCCGGGCTAGCCGGCCTTACCCATGAAGGGGTAAAGCTGGTGCCGCTTTGATTTATATCAAGCTGCCGACGCAGTGGACTTCTAAACTTCAGCTATCGCAAGTTTTAGGAAGCCACATTATGAGTCATAGTTACGAAACAAAGCCGCTGGTTTATGCCTGTTCTGGTTGCTCCAATGTGGCGCAACTGGCGAACGATCTAGCCGTGGTGATGGATCGGGAAGGCCTGGCGGAGATGTCCTGTATTGCCGGCGTAGGTGGCAAGGTTAAACAACTGGTTAAGGTTGCGCAATCTGGCCGGCCGATTCTGGCAGTCGATGGCTGCCCGCTTAACTGTGTTAAGCAAACGCTGGCCACGGTAGACGTGGTGCCGACCTGGCATCTGGAGCTTACGGCTTTGGGTTATAAAAAGCGCGATCATGAAAACTGTGATCTGGGCGATGCTTACCAGTTGTTGCAAAAAGTGCATAGCGACGTGCTGCCGCAACTGACAAAACAGCAAGGAGCCAGGCATTAACGCCGCCGGCATACCGGACAATCAGGATCCACGGTTAACTGAAACTGCTGCCACTGACCGCTTAAGGCATCAAACAACTTTAACTGGTGATACTCGGGTTCACCAACCGCAGCCAGAATCTTTACCGCCGCCAGGGCCTGCATTACCCCTAACACGCCGACTACCGGCGATAGAATCCCGGCCTCCATACAACTAAGTTGCTGTTCACCAAAAAAGCGGCTTAAACACTGATAGCAAGGATCGCCAGGCTGATGCCGTAAACTCAAGAGCTGGCCCTCAAAGCGAATAGCGGCAGCTGAAACCAGCGGCACACCGGCGTGAACACAGGCGGCATTGATGGCGTTGCGGGTGCTAAGGTTATCAGTACAGTCCAGCACCAGGCTATAGCCGGGAATCAGTTGTCCTAGCGCGGTTTCATCCAGCCGCTGCGCCAAAGCGGTCAGCTTAATGTCACTGTTTAATTGTTGCAGCTGCTGCAAGGCAATACTGACTTTTGGCTGGCCAATATCCTGCTCGCGATACAGTATTTGCCGCTGCAGATTACTGCGATCAATGTTATCGTCATCCACCAGGGTAAGCTCGCCAACGCCACTGGCCACCAGGTAAGGCGCCGCCGCGCAACCCAGCCCCCCCATGCCAACCAATAGTACTTTGCTGGCTAATAACGCTTCCTGACCACGAAAGTCCAGCGCTGGCAGCATTAACTGCCGGCTGTACCTCAGTGCCTGCTGCGGGTTGAGTATCTCAGTCATCTGCTGTCTCCTGTGGCTGTGGCCGCCGCCATAGCCAAACGGCTACCAGCAACAGGCAACCGGGTAAGATAGTTTTTAATAACAAAGGCGCTGTCGACAACCACAGTAGCAGCATACTGGCCAGCATCATGCCGGACGCCAGCCATTTCGCTCGCCGCGACACGGCGCCCTGCTGCCGCCATTGTCGGATCGACGGGCCAAACCTTTGATGCGCCAGCAACCACTCTTCAAACTGCGGCCAGCCCTTACCGGCAGCCCAGGCCGACAACAACACAAAAGGCACTGTGGGCAAACCCGGTAACGGAATACCCACGAGGCCCAAAGCCAAACTGCACAGGGCTAATAACCGGTAGCCAGTAGTTTTTAGCATGGTTATTTTAATCCCAACCGTTGCGCCAGTTTATGCAGATTACTGGCATCCAATTGCAGTGCCCGCGCCGCCTTCGACCAACATTGTTGATGTTGCTCCAGCGCCTGCAGAATCAATTGCTGCTGATACTGGTTTACTGCCTCTTTCAATCCCTGTGCCGGCAAGATTGTCGGTGCCGGCGACAATGGCGCCCTTAGCGTTTGCGGCAAGTCCAGTAACTCTGGCTGCAGGATCACGATATCACTGCGCTGTGCGCCCTGGCTGAGTGCCTTAATTGCCGCCCGGCTGATCACATGCTCCAGCTCGCGGATATTGCCGGGCCAGTTATAACCCAGCAGCGCCAGCTCAGCGGCCGGCGCCAGGCGCAAACTGCGTAAACCCAGCCGGCTGCGGTTTTGCTCTAAAAAATGCCCGGCCAGTAACGGCAAATCTTCGCTGCGTTCACGAAGCGGCGGAATGGGGATCGGATACACCGATAAGCGGTGATAGAGATCAGCGCGAAATTCGCCCTGCTTGACCTGTTGCTGCAAATCACGATTGGTCGCTGCCACCAGTCGCACATTAACCCGCTGTAGCTTATCCGAGCCCAGGCGTTGAATTTCGCCGTTTTGCAGCACGCGCAGTAATTTCGCCTGCACTGATAACGGCAATTCGCCCACTTCATCCAGAAATAAGGTGCCGCCATCGGCGGCATCGAAACGGCCAGCGCGCTCACTCAAAGCGCCGGAAAAGGCACCTTTGCTGTGCCCGAATAATTCACTTTCGGCCAGACTTTCCGGCAGGGCGGCACAATTCACATAGATCATCGGTTTGTCCGCACGCCCGGAGCGACGGTGTAACTGACGGGCAAACAGCTCTTTACCAACCCCGGTTTCACCAAGCAGCAACACCGGTAACTCCGAGCTGGCCACCACATCCAACTCCTGCAAAATACGTTGCAACGCCGGACTCTGGCCAATAATTTCATACTGCTGCGCAGCGACAGTACTGGTGCCGGCGGCCGGTAATTCGCCCTGACGCAAAGCCCGGTTTGCCTGCTCCAGCTCGGTAATGCGAATGGCGGCCTCTACCAGCAAGCTGAGTTGCTGTAACTGTAAAATGGCCAGCGCATCAAAACTGGCCGGCGACAGGGCGTCCAGCGTTAAGGCGCCCCAGCAGCGTCCTTCAACGTATAACGATACGCCCATACAATCATGCACCGGCACCGCTTCACCCGGGGTTTCCGCCAATAATCCATCATAAGGATCAGGCAGCTCGCTGCCAGGTGGAAAGCGCACCGGCTGGCGGCTGGCTAAAATAGCCGCCAGCCGCGGATGTTGTGCCACCACAAAGCGCCGCCCCAAGGTTTCACGCAATAGTCCCTGCACCGCGACCGGCTTTAACTGTGCTTGCTGCAGCTGCAATAACGCAACAGCACCACAGGCAAAATGATTGCGCAAGGTGTTGACCAGCCGCTGTAAACGCACAGCTGCTGGCAGCTCTGTCACTAAGTCGGCAAATAAGACTGCATCCAACATGGTTGTTTTTACCCTTATGGTGAAACTCACCCGAAGCAATTAGGGTTCAATTTACCATTCGCTGCAAAAAACTTATATAAATCAAAGGTGGTAGTTCTGGCATCCCGCTTGCTCTACAAGGATAACCGCCTGCTACAGGCAAACCTTTGATTAGACAGGAGTACGCTATGTTACTGGAACAACCTTTAGGCCAACTGGCCACCCGTATCGCCGGTGCGACGGCCGTCTTCCACCAATTTAAGCTGGATTTTTGCTGCGGTGGTCAGCAAAGCCTCGGTGAGGCCATCGCCAAGCGCGGTTTAAACCAACAACAAGTGTTGGCGGCACTGGAAAAACTACAACGCCAGCCACAGGCCGCTGTTGACTGGCATAGTGAGCCTACGCCAAAACTGGCCGAATATGTACTGACCCGTTTTCATCAACGCCACCGTGAACAACTGCCCGAGTTGATCCGCCTGGCGCGACGGGTTGAAACCGTGCACAGTGACAGCCCACATTGCCCGCATGGTCTGGCCAATCATCTGGCTGATATGCAGCAAGAGCTGGAAAGCCATATGCTAAAAGAGGAGCAGATCCTGTTCCCAATGCTGGTGCGCGGCGTCTATCCGTTCGGCCCAATCAGCGTGATGCTGGAAGAGCATCAGGAGCATGGCGAAGCGCTGGAGAAGCTGGATAAATTGAGCTTTGAACAGCAGTTACCACCCGGCGCCTGTAATACCTGGACCGCACTGTATCTGGGGCTGCGCGAACTGAAAGAAGATTTAATGCAGCATATTTTGCTGGAAAATGAAATTTTGTTTGTCGAACCCAAACGGCCAGGCCACGGCGATCAAAGCTGCTGTGGCAGCTGCCAGTAAGATGGAGCGCAGCGCTGCCCGCCGTTAGTCGGGCAGCTCTGCTAAATGCTGGTGCAGGATACGCCGCAACTCCAAAATGGCGGAGGACGTTTCCTGTACACTATGACCAGAGCGAATCACCATCTCCGACTGGGCACCGGCTAGCGACGCACTTAAATAAGGTACAACACCGTCAGATTGCTGCTCAACCGGTAACGCCGGTTGCTCGACTCCAATAATAGAGTGGTAGCGCACTGCCGGGTTAATCGGCAAACCGGCAGTCGCCTTAATAAAGGGATCCTGATCGCTGAGGTTTTCAATACTGGTAAAGCGCACCGGCCGGCTATTGTCCGAAGTGTCAGGATCGATCAGTAACTCGGTGACCTGCGCCAAACGTTCCAGCACCGTAACCGGCAAGGTGATTAAGCCGGCCAGCCAGCGCGCCAAGCGGTAATCGGCAACGGCGGTACCACGATGCGGTGCGGCAATAAACACCGCCCGACTGACACCCGGCAAAGCCGTTAACGTGAGATCCTCGCGAAAACGTTGGAAAAACTGCTGCCGGCGCTGTGCATCCAGCCGGCGCTGCTCACTAATCGTTTGCAGCAGACTATCGCCGGAATCGGATACCAGAAAGCGCGTTAATAAACCACCCATGCTATGGCCTATCAGCACGATATCGCGCGATGCCGGCGCAGTGCCTGTCGGATCAAAATGCTGTAAGGTACTGAGAATGCGCTGGCGGATGCTCTGTACATTAATAATCAGCGGTAAGTTCGTTGGATAATACAGTTGCCACAGCTGATATTGCTCCCGCAGGGTTTCATCGCCTAACACCTCGTTTGCCGTATTCACCCAGGCTTCCGGGCTACTGGCAATGCCATGCAACATAATGATAATTTTACGATTCGGATCATAGGGCTGCAGCATAAACAACTGCGGCTCGGCCAGCGCATCGCTGGCGCCCATCAAATTCCAGAAGGCCTGCCGCGAAAAGTCTGAGCGCGCCAGCCACAAGCCGTAACCGGCAGTAAAGTTCGCGGCCAGCGGGATCGGATTACCGGCAATCCGCACCTCACGCTGTTGTAATGGGTCGACTAAATGTAGTGTGGCCTGATCACTGGCCAATACCTCATCAAGAGTTGTTCCATCGAAACTTAGCAGTGCCGTCACCACCGGTACCGGCAATTCGCTAAAACCGCGTTCATTGCGGGCAACACTGACATCCTGCCCCACCGCAACCAGTTCAGCGCCTAAGCCATCACGACGGTATTGATTGCGCAGGCCCTTAAATGACAGGCTACTGGCGGCCAGCAATTGCTCTGGCAGCGCTTGTTGTCGAAACCGTTGATGCTGCAATAAACTGCGTACCTGCCAATTCTGGGTTTGCAAACGCACGTCCGGATCCTGTAACCAGCGGCGCTGTGACTGCGCGAACAACAACGTCGCCGCTTGTTGTACCGCAAAATTGTAGTAATCCCGCACCTGGGTCTGGCGATCAGTAAACAGCCGGTTGTATGGCGCGATGCCAGAGTAAAACAAATAGGCATAGGCGTAGCGGGCACTCATCAGATAGGCATCGATTTCCGCCAGTAAGTCTTTGTGCCGGGGTTTTGCATACCAGAGCGCCTGATATAGCCACAGCTCCGCCATGGTCGACAGCCGCTGCTCGCTGGTCAGCCCCATTGCCGTGGTTAACATTTCCGCACATTGCGCCGCCTGACGCCGGCAACTGCTCTCGTCCTGACCAAGAATCTGTAGCACAGTACCGGTATATAAGCTCAGCTCACCGGTGGTCAGGACATCACCACGGCGCTGCTTTACATAATCGCGGCTATCAACATTCGATACTGACACCATGGCGCAGCTGGTCAGCAAATTTAAACCCAATAATAACAATAAGATCTGCCAGTAATTAAACTGCCTGGGGCTAATGCGTAACGCTGCGCCTGTGTAATGCAACAAAATCCCCACCCGGCAACGGCCGGCTAAAATAGAAACCCTGATAATGATAACAGCCCAGTGCGGCTAACGCATCACGCTGCGCGGCGGTTTCTACGCCCTCAGCAATAACGCCCAGTCCCAGAGCCTCGGATAACGCTATCACGGTACTGGCAATGGCGGCATCGTTCGGGTCATTTAAATATCATCAACAAAGCTGCGGTCGATTTTCAGCTGCTCCAAGGGTAACCGCTTTAAATAACTTAGCGACGAATAGCCGGTACCAAAGTCATCCAGCGCGAAGCCAATACCATAGTTTTTCAGCAGATTCATCTTCGCTACCACTTCATCCACCCTTGATACCAGGATGCTTTCGGTTAGCTCAAACTGTAGCCGGTTGCGGGCCACACCGTAGCGTTCTAATGTCTGAATCACCTGCGGTAAAAAGTTTTCCTGGTGAAATTGCCGCGCACTGATATTAACCGATAATTTAAGCTGCAAGGCCTGGTTGTTTTCAGTCCAGATCGCCAGCTGCCGGCATGCTTGTTCGATCACCCAGCTACCAATTTCAAAGATCAGCCCGCTCTCTTCGGCGATGGGAATAAATACCGCTGGGCTGACCGTACCTAATTCCGGATGAAACCAACGTAGCAGTACCTCGGCCCCTAATAATTTACCCTGACCATCATGCAACCCCTGAAAGTACAACTGTAATTGTTGCCGTTTGATCGCTTCGCGCAGCTCGCTTTCCAGCCGGGTGCGCTCAGAGGCTTTGACCTGCATCGCCACATCAAAGAACTTAATCATATTTTTGCCAGCAGCTTTCGCCTGATACATCGCTAAATCAGCCTGCTGCAATAATTCGTCTATCGAGTTGTTATCATCTGAAAACAACGTAATGCCGATACTGGGGCTACTGACATAGCTGAGCTGCTCCAGCTTAAAAGGGGTATTCAGCGCCGTGCGCACTTTCTCGGCAACCAATTCGGCCTGCTGTAACGCGACCTGCTGCACCGGCGAGAGATTATGTAGCAGAATAATAAACTCATCGCCGCCTAAACGCGCCACCAGATCATGCTGCCGTACGCTCTGCTGTAGACGGCTGGCGACCTGGCGTAACAACTGATCACCGGTGCCATGCCCCAGCGAATCGTTCAGATGTTTAAAGTTATCCAAATCAATATATAACAAGGCCCCCAGCTCCTGGCCCGGCTGGCGTTGTTTTAGGGTTTCCGCCAAACGTTGTTTTAACAGGCGGCGGTTCGGCAGCTGGGTTAAAGGGTCATAAAACGCCAGTTTCTCGATCAGCACTTCAGCCCGTTTACGCTCTGACAGATCGCGTACCATGCCAATAAATTTATAGCTATCAACCCGCTGAATGCGGCTGATCCTCAGCTCCATATTGAACAAGCGCCCATCTTTACGCTGCCCTTTCGTCTCGCGACTTTGGCCAATAATCTTCGCCTCGCCGGTGCGTTGATAAGCATCGATATAATGGTCATGAGCGCTACGATAAGGCTCTGGCATCAGCATGGAGACATTTTTGCCAATCACCTCCTGTGGCTGATAGCCAAAAATCCGTACCGCTGCATTATTAAAGGTTTCAATTAGCCCGGCTGCATTAATGGTAATGATGGCATCGATAATGTTATCGACAATTTCGCGGTGCTGACTGGCGTATTCAGCCAGTGCCAGCTCATTCTGGCGGATACTGCTGATATCGTTGATATAGCCATGCCAGAGGATCCCGCCCTCGGCATCGCGCCGTGGCGTAGCATTGCCTTCAAACCAACGATAGTCACCTGCCGGGTGCTGATAGCGGAACTGTAAACTCCAGGGGCTAAGGTACTGTGCCGAGTGCTGAATAGTCTCGCGCAGATCATCAACATCGTCCGGGTGCACCCGGGCCAGCGCAGCTGCACTATCTTGCCCGAGCTGTGGTAAGGCGATACCCAGCGCTTTACCGGCACTTTCCGATACCAGTTGCAGCTGAAAACTGCCCTCGGGTTTACGGTAGAGCTGAAAAAAGAACCCCGGCACATTTTCAGAGAACAAATTCAGTAGCTGCTGTAGCTGTTGTTGCCCGGATACCAGCATGACGTCTCCTTATGCCTGGCTGCGCTGTTTGGCCCAAAATTGCCGGGTTAAGGCATCAAAGCCCTGAGTCACACCATGCATCTCATCACTGGCTGACGCCGTATGCTCAGCATTGCTCAGGCTACGGCTCGCCAGATCGCGGATGCTGGTAATATTTTGATTAATCATCTCGGCGACATAACTTTGCTGCTCTACCGCCGCAGCGATCTGCTGGTTTTGTGCTGTAATGCTGTGGATTGCCGCCAGAATGTGCTCCAGTTGCTGCGCAGTACTGGCACTGAGTTCAGCACAGTGCAACGCCCCTTGCTGACTTTGCGCCAGCGCAGCCACCGCATCGCCGGTGCTTTGCTGCAAACGGGCAATTTTTTGCTGAATATCGGTAGTGGCACTTTGTGTGCGGCTGGCTAACTGCCGGACTTCGTCGGCTACCACGGCAAAACCGCGACCGGCATCACCGGCACGGGCGGCTTCAATAGCCGCATTCAGCGCCAGCAGATTGGTCTGCTCGGCAATACTGCAAATCAGCTCCAGAATTTGATGAATATCCTGACTACTGTGCTCTACCGCCTGCAGCAGTTTTTAGCTCTGGCTAAGTTGCTGCTGCAAATTGGTCGCTGCAGTCTGGCTTTGCGTGGTAACGGTTTTACTGCTTTGTGCCTGACTCAGTGCATTATCTGCCGCATCTGAAGAGTGGCGGGCACTGCCAGCCACCTCCTGCACACTTACCGATAACTGATGGATCGCACTGGCCACCTGTTCGGTTTCAGCAAACTGGGCCTGAATTTCCTGCCGGGAACCATTAACGGAATGCGTGAGCTGGCCAATACCCGCTGCCAGTGCCTTGGCCGAATCGGCGACCCGCCCAACCACGCCGGCAGTTTCGGCTTCCAGACTGCGCAGCACTAATTGCAACTGGCCGATATCATCATTGCGACCGGTATAAACATAACGCGCGACAGCATCATCCGTCAGGTTACGGCTTTGCTGGCATAATTGCTTAAAAGGCTGTAGCCATTGCCAGCACAACAGAGCCGACAAGCCTAAGCCCAGCAGTGGAAACAGGGTCGGTGCATAGCTAACCGGATACCAAAAACCTAACAAGATCGCGGCCAATACCGGCACCACCAGCAACAACAGTAACTGTGTACCTAATGACAGCGCCGGTTTTAATTGTTTTAAACTGCGCCCATTATTCAACGCCTGATACACCCGCTCAGCACGCAGCACCTGCTCGGGTTTGGCTTTACGGCGCACCGACTGATACTCGGTAATCTGGCCGTCATGGCTTATCGGCGTAACATAGGCATCGACCCAATAGTGATCGCCATTTTTGCAGCGGTTTTTCACCACCCCCATCCACGGCTGGCCGCTTTTAATGCGCTGCCAGAACTGCCGGAATACCTCCGGCGGCATTGATGGATGCCGCACAATATGGTGGTTTTGCCCCAGTAGCTCGGCGCGCTCAAAGCCGCTGATCTCAACAAAAGCGGGATTTACGTATTTGATTTTACCCTGTAAATCAGTAGTCGACAGGATATTGGCATCGGCGGGTACGGGTTGCTCCCGGTTGGTTACGGGTAAATTCTGTTTCATACGGCTCCCTGCTGGCGTTCTTATTATTGGCACATAACCACAATCTTGTTGTGGTTATATAATGTCCAGTGAATGCCGTCAATACCCATTTTGGTGAGATCAACCACAATCGGTTTTTAATTCTATTAATAAACCAGAGTGTTAAGATATAACGGCTAAATTATGTTTCACCTTTCTTTGATCCAGATAAAGAAAAAGACTGTCCTGCGACAGCTAAGAGGTCATAGTGCCATTGATCATTTTATTGCCGGTACTGTTGTTACTGGTTGCCCAAGGGCTGACGCCGGAGCTGGCACTCTTTCAGTTACTCCCCTTTCCGCAAACCAGTTATCTGGCGCTGAGCAGTGTCTTGTTACTGGCACTGTTATTACGCCAAACAGAGTGGCTTTACTGGCTTGGTATCCTGGCTACCCATTACTGGCTTGCCAGCTCAACCAACTTAACCGCGGCGGAGTTTGCTAATAGTCTGCCGCTGCTTAGCGCCAGCCTGTTACTTCTTTTGGCGTTAATACCTAAACCCTCACCTTTTAAAGTCAACGGGCTGTTGCTTCTTATCAGCCCGCCATTACTGCTGTTACTCAGTCAGCAGCTGCCATTGGCAACCTGGCTGGCCTCAGCGCAGCTACCTGCCATAGTATTTCAGCCCGTGTTGGCGGCAAGCCCGATTAATTGGTTGAGTGCCTGGTGGTTCAGTATTCTGGCTGGGATCTGGCTTATTGCCATTAACTTAAAACCACCGAAGGCGGCCAATTGGGGGGAGTTTGGTCTGTTCCTGGCCCTGCTACTTAGCACGGTTATTCCGCCCGGTACTGCTGTCGCCAACTGGACGCTGGTTGCGGCCTGCCTGTCGGTGTTGTTGGCCTTAGCCTTCCAGATGTTACACCTGGCATATATCGATGAGCTGACACAATTGCCGCAGCGCCGCGCGCTGATGGCGCACCTGAACCGGCTGGGACGAAACAGCGCGATTTGTATGCTGGATGTCGACCATTTTAAGAAATTTAACGACACTTACGGCCATGATGTTGGCGATCAGGTATTAAAGTTACTGGGCTCTATTCTTAGCAAGGTCAAAGGATTAACCGCCTACCGCTATGGCGGTGAAGAATTTACGCTGGTATTTGGCCATAATAAAAAAGCGCTGCTGGAAGAAAAACTGGAAGAAGTACGGCTGGCAGTTGCCGAGTACCCGCTGGTGATCCGTAACGATAACCGACCCAAAGACAGCAGCAGCGGGAAAAAAGCCCGCGGCAGCAGCGGTGCGGAGAAAACCGTCAACGTTACCATCAGCCTGGGTTGCTGTGTTAAACAAAAAGGCGAAACGCCAATGCAGCTGTTAAAACGTGCCGACGAAGCTTTATATGCCGCCAAGAAGGCCGGCCGCAATACCTTTGTATTAAAGATTTAGCCTTAAAAAAAGCCCCGCTTGGCGGGGCTTGGTTATCAGCTTAAGTTTACTTCTTCAGATCAAAGCGATCTAAGGTCATCACCTTGTTCCAGGCGGCCACGAAGTCGCGGACAAACTTCTCTTTACCATCGTTCGCCGCATACACCTCGGCTACGGCACGCAGTTCAGCGTGTGAGCCAAACACCAGATCAACCGGCGTAGCCGTGTACTTACGTTCGCCACTCTTGCGGTCAAAACCGTCGTATAAGCCTTCCTGCTCAGCTTTCGCCCAGCGGGTAGACATATCCAGCAGGTTAACGAAGAAATCGTTACTCAGCTGGCCTGGCTTATCGGTGAACACCCCGTGCTTGCTACCGCCGCTGTTGACATCCAGCACCCGTAAACCACCCACCAGCACGGTCATTTCTGGTACTGTCAGGGTCAGCATGTTGGCACGATCAACTAGCGCTTCGGCAGGTGAATACATGGCATCGCTGCTATAGTAGTTACGGAAACCATCTGCTTTTGGCTCCAGCACGGCGAAAGACTCAGCATCAGTTTGTGCCTGAGTTGCATCGGTACGGCCCGGAGTAAAGGGTACGGTAACATTAAAGCCGGCGTCTTTCGCCGCTTTCTCAATCGCAGCAGCACCACCTAACACGATCACGTCAGCCAGGGAGACCTTCTTGCCACCGCGTAAGGTTTTGTTAAAGTCAGTTTGCACTTTTTCCAGCACCGCTAATACCTGCGCCAGCTCTTGTGGATCATTGGCGGCCCAGTCTTTTTGCGGCTCTAAACGTAAACGGGCACCGTTAGCTCCACCGCGCATATCGGTACCACGGAAGCTGGCGGCTGACGCCCAAGCGGTTTTCACCAGTTGCTGTACAGTTAAACCAGATGACAGCAGCTTGCCTTTTAAGGCGTTAATATCACGGCTTTCAATCAGCTTGTGATCTACCGCTGGGATCGGATCTTGCCAAATCAACACTTCTTTTGGCACTTCAGCACCCAAATAGCGGCTCATTGGTCCCATATCACGGTGGGTTAATTTAAACCAGGCTTTAGCAAAGGCCAGTTCAAACTGCTTCGGATCTTCTTTAAAGCGCAGCGCAATTTCACGGTAAATTGGATCTTCTTTCAGCGCGATATCGCTGGTAAACATAATAGGTGCATGACGTTTACCTGGGATATGTGCATCCGGTACTAAGTTTGCAGCCTGACCGTTAGCCGGGATCCACTGAATCGCACCGGCCGGGCTCTTAGTTTGTACCCAGTCAAACGCAAACAGGTTATCCAGAAATTGCGTAGTCCAGGCAGTTGGGTTAGCAGACCAGGCACCTTCTAAACCACTGGTCACCGTATCTTCAGAATGGCCTTTACCGCACTTACTGGTCCAGCCTAAACCCTGCTCTTCAATATCTGCAGCAGCCGGCTCTTTACCGGTACACTCAGACGGCTTGTGGGCACCGTGTGCCTTACCAAAGGTGTGACCACCGGCAATTAACGCTACAGTTTCTTCATCGTTCATTGCCATGCGGCCGAAGGTTTCGCGAATTTCTTTCGCTGAGGCCAGCGGATCCGGCACGCCATTCGGACCTTCCGGGTTAACATAAATTAAGCCCATCTCGGTTGCGCCCATTGGCTTTGCCAGCTCGCCTTTTTCGTTGTAGCGTTTGCTGTCGAGCCACTCTTTCTCTGAACCCCAGTTTACAATTTCTGCTTCCCAGTCGTCAGTACGGCCACCGGCAAAACCAAAGGTTTTAAAGCCCATAGATTCCAGCGCCACGTTACCGGTTAATACCATCAGGTCAGCCCAGGAAATTTTGCTGCCGTATTTTTGCTTAATTGGCCACAGCAGACGACGGGCTTTATCCAGGTTGGCGTTATCCGGCCAGCTGTTTAACGGCTCGAAACGTTGCTGACCACCATTGGCACCGCCACGACCGTCGAAAATCCGGTATACGCCGGCGCTATGCCACGCCATCCGGATCATAAAGGGACCGTAGTGTCCCCAGTCGGCCGGCCACCAATCCTGCGAAGTTTTTAGCAGAGTTTCGATATCTGCTTTAACTGCTGCCAGATCAAGAGTTTTAAACTGTTCGGCATAGTTATAGCCGGGGCCGTAAGGGTTATTCTCAATACTGTGTTGGCGCAGTGGGGCTAAGTTTAATTGCTCTGGCCACCAGAACTGGTTGTCAGTCATATTGCCTTTCGCCATGACAGCACCTGAACTCATTGCCAAGGTTACCGCGAGGGTGAGAGCCGATAAAATAGGACCTTTTTTACTTTGCATTTTTGTCACCTCTGGATTACACAGCGCCAAAACCGGCGCAAGTTAAACACCTGATAAGTATTAAAAACTGGTCAACACCCAGCCGGCAGCTTATGCCGGCGCCGCCTTGGGTCTCAGTGTGTAAAGCCTAGTTGAAGTGAAAAAAAGGACAAAATAATTAAAAACGATTGAATCAATCTAAAAAAATGATACTTAAGCAAATGATGAACAATAATGCTGGCTCCAGCCCATTTCTGTTTCAGCGCCTGGCCAAAAAGCAGTATCTTTTTAGCTATCAGCCTGCAATACCACAAACTCCCTGGCACCAAGCTCTTTGGCCAGCGCGCGGATTTCACTGGCCTGTTTTACCGGGGCATAAGCAAAGCAGCTTACCTGTAATCCCGCTTCGGCTGCAGTATGGATAAACTGACACACTTCGGCAAAGCCGTATTGCTGTGGCTGTACTGCCTGTTGATAGGCCGGTGGATTCGCGGCCGGTAAATAGATTTCCAGCCGCTCGACTTCCAGCGCCACTAACTGCTGGCATAGCTGCTCTGCCTCTGCAGCCGGCACCAGGCCATAAGTCACCAGCGTAACCGGCACACCATGGCGCTGTGCTTTAAAAGCCGGTAATACTTGTGACAGCAGCTCCAGGGCCAACAAAGGATCGCCGCTGCCGGCAAAAGCAATACCTTGTAGTTCAAACTCGGTTGAGGCCTGCTGCTCATAGCCATCCTGATAGGCTTGCGCTATCGCTGCCAGCAGGGCAGCGGCATCAGGCTTGGGATTGAGCATCGCCTCAAGCTCACCCTGTCCAGCTAACTGCAGTAAAGACTGCGCCGCCGGCAAGGCTGTGCCACTTTGTAAAGTCAGACGTTGTTGCTGGAAGTAACTCAATATACTCATTTTTTCTATTCCGGCATTAAGCCATATCGGATTAACGGGTAAGTAGCTTGTTCAGTTCTGCTGCCAGCAGCGGCGCCATACTAATGGCATTGCTGGCATGGGCGATACAATCGGTACTCCAGACTTCGCCAACACCGGCGGCTTTAATCACCTCCAACGCATCGCCGGCAAAGAGCGCATGGGTAACGGCCACATCGACTGAGGCAGTGCCAGCAGCTAATAACTTGCTACAGGCGCCCGCCAGAGTCCGGCCGGAGCTGGCGACATCGTCCATTAGCACCACATTGCGGCCCTGCACCCTGATATCGGGTAAGGCAATATCAACCTGCGTATCACCATGCCGCACCTTGTTACAGACTGCATAATCACAGTGAATGTGTTCAGCCGCCAGCGCCACCCATTGCAGGGCTTCGGCGTCGGGGCCAATTAACAGCGGCCGGCTATGTTTGCTGGCAATCAGCTCGGCTAATCGCGGCGCACCGCTGAGTGCTATCGCCGCACCTTGTGGAATGGCTTCGCTTAATTCGCTGATGCGGTGCAGATGCGGATCGACAGTAATAACGCCATCAAACAGCTCGGCTAAAAACTGGCCGATAATCTTTTGGCTGACAATTTCACCCGGATTAAACGCAATATCCTGCCGCATATAAGCCAGATAAGGTGCCACCAGCCAGATTTTCTGCACCCCCTGTAACCGGGCATGGCGGGCGATCAGCAGCAGCTCCACCAGTTTATCGTTAGGCTTATCCAGGCTACGGTACAGCACCAGCTCGCGGGGTACAGCTTCGGCAAACGGCAGGGTAAGTTTTAACTCGGCATCGGGAAAATGATGCAGCTGATAACTGATTAACGGTAAACCGGCGGCGTCGGCTAAACGGTTCGCCGCCTGCACCTCATCCGGTGCGCATAACACAAATACCGACATACTTTAATACTCCAACTGCAGTGGCAGCAGCAACTCAGGGGCGCCAATCCGGTAACCCAGGCTGCGCTGACAAGCCTGGCGGGCAAAGGCTAACTCGGTGGGGTAAGCCGCATACACCCGGTATAGCGCTTGTCCCTGTTCCACCTGCTCACCTAGTTTTACCAGTAAATCGACCCCTGAACCTTTGGCACGTGGCGCCCCGGCCGAGCGGGCGATGCGGGCCAGCTGCACATTATCGATTTCTACTACCGTACCGCTGTGCGGTGCGGCGACATCAAAACTTAACGGCGACAGCGGCGGTTTATCCGGGTCAAAGTCTTTCATACCCTGCGCCGCCATAATGGCCTGCATTTTTTGCCAGGCCCGACCGGAATCCAGAATATCGCGGGCGATAGCAAAGCCGTCACCGCCACGCACATCAGGGTCAAACTCCAGCATTCTGCCGGCTAACCGCAGCGACTTTTGCCGTAAATCATTCGGCGCCAGCGGATGATTCTTAAGCACCCTAATCACGTCGCGGGCTTCCAGCGCCGGGCCGATACCATTGCCAATCGGCTGCCGGCCATCGGTGATCACCACCTCGATCGCCAGCCCCATCCGTTTTGCAACAAACTCAAACAATTTGCGCAGCTTTTGTGCCTCGGGCATGCTGCGCACCTTGGCCGAAGGGCCAATCGGAATATCCAGTAATAAATGGCTGGAGCCGGCAGCGACTTTTTTCGACAAAATCGACGCCACCATCTGCCCCGGCGAGTCGATAGACAACGGCCGTTCAACCGAAATTAACACATCATCCGCCGGGGATAAATCACTGCTGCCACCCCAGGCTAAACAGCCGCGATGCCGGTGTACAATGTCAGTCAGCTGGTCAAAAGGCAGCTCCACCCGCGCCAACAGCTCCATGGTATCAGCGGTACCGGCCGGCGACGTAATAGCCCGCGACGAGGTTTTCGGGCATAGCATGCCATGCGCGGCCACGATCGGCACCACCAGCATCGAGGTACGGTTCCCCGGAATGCCGCCAATACAGTGTTTATCGACGACCGGGTGTTCCTGCCAATCCAGCCGGCGCCCCACTTTACTCATGGCATCGCTTAAAAAGAATACCTCTTCGCGGTCTAACTCGCCCTGATTACAGGCCACCACAAAGGCTGTAAGTTCAATTTTCGAGTAACGGTGGGCGGCAATATCCTGCACTATGCTGGCAAAGTCATCACGGCTTAGCCGTTCACCGGCAATTTTACGGTGCAGCGCCGGGATAGAATGCGGCGGCTCGGCCGGTGATACCGTAACGGCTTCACCATCCAGCGCACCAAGGTTAACAAAGGCCTCTTCCGACAGGCCGAGCTGCTGACAGCCGACAATACTGGCATCGTCTACCACATTAAGGCTGGCTAAAATGCGCTTACCGCGCGCCTGCACCTCAATTTTCGCCAGCGCCTGAAAACCCTCGGCGCGGTAAATGGCACAGTCGCGGTGTAAATAGGCCACGTTTTCGCGGTAGGTATCAATACCTACCCGCTTCAGGCTCAGGGTAGTGGTTTTCGAAGTAGTGGCAAGCTGGGCTTCAGTTGCTGCTTTGGATGCGGTCATAAAAACTCACCAAAAACGATATCGAGTTTAATCTACTCCTGCTGCTATGGCAGTGCCAGTATTTTTGTCGCGCTAAGCTTGTGCCAGATCAGGATATGGCGGCTTACCATTCAGCGACTTGTAGCCGTTGTTTAATACCGACCATTTGTAGTTGCATCGCATGCAGCACTTCGGCGAAATCCCGACAACCCGGGCTGATATTTGGCAGTGATAGCCCTGCTTCGATAAAAAAACGTTGTTGTTCTGCATCAGTTTGCCAGGCTTGCCGCCACCAATCCTGGATATGATTGGCACAATGCTGCATCCGGCTTTGGCTCGGTAGCCGATCGCGCTTTTTACGATTTTCGGCCTGACTGGCCGGCAGCAAATTCCACAGATCATTATTTGGCCAATAGCTGAAGGGTACACAGTGGTCAATATCAAAACTATAGAGTGGTGCCCCACTCCAGACACTGCATACCTGAGCACCGCTGCTGCGCAGTCCTGCAACTTTCTGCCGCACCAGTCGGGTATCATGCTGCTGATCCAGCCAGCGCAGCTGGTTATGGTAGCTTTCGAGAGAGATTTGCCGTTCAGCATTACGTTGATACTTTTGCATCTCGGCAATCCATTGCTGAACCAGTAACGGCTCAATCCAGCAGCCGTACTGGCGGAAGCAATTCCAGAGGTCCTCGCTTAAAACAAAGCAACCGAAACTTGCCAGAAAATCGCGATCAATTAATACATGGCTGCGTTTTGCTACTTTATGGCGCTCCATCCGGAACAGCGTATTACTTTTATCGCCCTGCCAGATATAGGTAACAGGCCCCGCCTTTATGGTGCTAAGCGTATCCGCGAACAGTTGTTGCAACGCCAGAGCTTCCTCGCCGGTATAAAAGTTACCGATCGCGAAATCATCAGCGGTGAGTTTGGCAAGCTTGCCCCAGCCATCCGGCTTTACGAAACCTAAGCCTTTCGCCGGATCAGCGTTCTGTTGCATATCGCTATCGACTAGACGCTTAAACAAGCGGATCCAATATAAGGCAACTAAACCCAGTGCAATGCCTACCTGCCCATCTTGCCGGTCAATAACGGCGCCCGGATGCGCCTCGGCGATCCGCACCAAGGTACGTAATAGCGCCAGCTTGTAAGTCGAAGATTTGTTGTCGTTAACTACGATATGCCGCACTTTACTGAGGCTGCCACTACCGTCATCCGGTAGCATCAGTACCAGCGTCTGCCATGCAACATCAACCCGACCGCCAGCATCGGCAGTTCGCGCGGAGAGATGTTTAAGTACTAAACCAAATTTGCTGGCCAGCTCGTTGATTTCATCTACCGAAACCGGATAGGCAACCCGATGATCGCTAAAGTCGCCATAGCGCAGGCTGAGAATAAAGTGGCCGCCGGGGGCCAATAAGTTGGCTATTTTTCGAAAGGTGCGCTGCCGCTCTGACGGACTGATATGCATCCAGACTGCGCTCAGCAAAATCGTATTAAAACGCAGATTGAGCTGATAGGTCGCTTTCAGCTCCGGCAAACTATCAGAGAGCCATTGCACTTTGGGAGCCAGCGCGGCACGGGTTTTTAACTGCCCCAGCCGGCGCAGATCCTCTGCCGGCTCCACGGCGATAACCTGGTTGCCTTGCGCGGCCAGCCAGAATGCATCCCGGCCACTGCCGGCACCGATATCGAGCACCAATTGTTCTTTCGGCCAGTAAGGTTGCCAACTCTGATGCACCTGCTCAAAACTTAGCGCATCATACTGGGCGGCAAAAAGCTCAGCTTGCTGATGATAAATATCGATAGTTTTGCTCATTGAGGATAGCTAAGCCGTTGTTGTCGCTGCTACTTTAGGTCTTTGTAGCAGCTACGCCCAGTCAGCGCAATCTTAACAGGTAAATTTACCGGCTCACATTAAGAATGCCGCATCTGCTTTGCCGCAAACACACTGGCCAGCACTACCACGGCGATGGCAAGGCCAAAGTACAGGGTTTCCAGCGTAGCGCCGACTTCTACTGCTTGTTCCAGAAACAGAATCACCATTATTACGCTGGCGACCTGCATCAGGGTAATTTTTAGATCATGGAAGTTTTTGATATCCATGGCTTTGAGTAAGCCTTTGTCGAGATTGTCCACATCGCCCAGAAACAGCCGGTACAGGCCGGTGGCAATAATCTGAAAGGTCAATGCGATCAGTAAGGTATCCAGTACTTTCAGCAGTTTTACTGCCAACCTTTTGCCTAAATCGGCGGTATCGGGCAGTTGGCTTAGGGTTTCCCAAATAATGTTATACACAATCACCGCACTGCTCAGATACAGTAAACAAGCGGCGGCAGCACAAACCACTATCGTCAGTAGCACCAGAATACGGCTGCTTTGTAAGATTTTTTCCATCGGTTTTACCTTTAACATAGGCTTGCTCCATTTACTGACGTTAGTGGTAACTTGGAGTGATGGCGGTGTGACAAGTTCCTTGTGATAACGCTCACTGCTCTGATGTCATGGCCGTTTTTAATTGACCACTGGTCGCAATCCACAATACGGCCTCTTGTGCCGCTGCCCTGCTGCGCCTAAGGTAAGCAAAAAACACGATAAACTTCCGGGAACCTATGCGCTTATTTTATACCAGCTTGCTCTCTGCCAGTTTGGCAGCCTTACCTTGTGTTGCCTTAGCTGCTAACATAAGCACCGCCCAGCCGGTGCCGTATTTTCCACAAAGTGATTACCGGCCGGATATCAGCCCAGTGCCGGAATTACTGGGCCATCAGTTTGGCGAGCGCATTTCAGAGCCGGCGGCGATATCCCGCTTTTTTGAGCAACTGGCCAGCCGTTATCCGCAGCAGGTTAAGCTGGTGCACTATGGCAAAAGCTGGCAGGGCCGGCCGCTGTTTTATGCGGTAATTGGCAGTAGCAGCAATATCAGCCAGCTGGCCGAAATTGAAGCCGGGATGCGTAAACTTGCAGCGCCTGCAAGTCTGAGTGAGCCAGAAGCCAAACAGCTGATCGCCAGCCTGCCGGCCAGTGTCTGGATTGCCGGTAGCCTGCACGGCAACGAAATTAGCCCGGCCGATGCGGCCATGGCGCTGGCTTATCATTTACTGGCTGACCAAAGCGCCCTGACCCAGCAAATATTAAGCAACACCCTGGTCTATATTGACCCGCTGCAAAATCCGGATGGCCATCACCGTTTTGTAAGCCGTTACTATGCCACTGTTGGCCTGGAACATTCGCCGGATCGGCTGTCGGCCGAGCACAACGAACCCTGGCCGAATGGCCGTACCAACCATTACCTGTTTGATATGAACCGCGACTGGATTTCGTTAACCCAACCGGAAACCGCCAGCCGTGTTAAAGCACTGCAGCAAATGTATCCACTGCTGTTTGTCGACTCGCATGAAATGGGCGGCGATATGGGATATTACTTTAGCCCCGAGGCCGAGCCCTACAACCCGCATATTCAGGCCAGCCAGCGCCAGGTGCTGAATAAGGTGGGCCAGAATAATGCCAAATGGTTTGACGAGCTGGGCTATCACTACTTTACCCGTGAGATTTTCGATGCCTTTTACCCCGGCTATGGCGCCAGCTGGCCGCTGTATTACGGCAGCGTATCGATGACGTATGAGATGGCCTCGGCACGCGGCCATCATTACCGGATGCAGGATGGCCAGATCCTGACGTTTGCCGATGGTATTCAGCGTAATTTTGTCGCCTTTAAAGCCACGCTGGAAACCGCCAGCCAGCAGGCCAGCACCTTGCTGCAAAATTTTTATCAGTACCGCAAAACTGCGGCGGCACAGGGCGAAAAAGATGGCCTGCGTAGCTTTATTTTTGCTGCCGAGCGCGATCTGGCCGGCCATCAGAAACTGATGGGCGTGCTAACCCAGCATGGCATTAAAGTAGAGCAGGCGCAGCAGGCGTTTCGAGCCTGTGGCAAAGACTATCAGGCGGGCAGCTACCTTATTCGCACCAATCAGCCGAGTTACCATTTAATGCGCACCCTACTCGATAATACGGTGCCGATGGATAAGGCCTTTTTAGAGAAACAGGAGCAGCGCCGCGCCAATAACCTGCCGGATCAGATTTACGATGTTACCGCCTGGTCGTTGCCATTGATGTATAACCTGGAAATGCAGCGCTGTAATCAGGCGCCGCGGGTTAATACCACTGTGGTGGGCCCGGATACCCTGATCGCCGGTAGCGTTAGTAACCCGGATGCACGCTACGGCTTTGTCGTGCCTTGGGGCGATATGGCGGCGGCGCGCTTTTTAAGCGCAGCACTGCAACAGGGGTTAATGCTACGTAGCAGTGATCTGCCCTTTACGCATCAGAATGGTCAGCGTTACCCGGCCGGCACCCTGGTATTAAGCCGTGCCGATAATCCGGCTGACTTAACCACCAAGGTACAACAACTGGCACAGCAAAGCGGCGCCAGGGTACAGGGGCTGGATAACAGCTGGGTAACGGAGGGGCCGAACTTTGGCTCCTTTAATGTGCCGGCTGTGCCAAAGATTAATGTCGCGATGCTGTGGGATGAGCCGACCAATCCGCTCAGTGCCGGCAGTGCCCGCTTTGTACTGGAGCGTGGTATCGGTTATCCGGTCACGGCAATTCGCCCGGCGCAGCTACGCAGTGCCGATCTAAGCCGTTATCAGGTGCTGATTCTACCGGCGACAGGTGCTGGCAGTTATCAGCAGGCACTGGGGAGTGTCGGCAGCGAGAATTTACGCCAGTTTGTGCAGCGTGGTGGTGTACTGATCACCCTTGGCAATGCCACCAGCTATTTGCTGGAGGGCGATAAGCCACTACTGAGCAGCAAGCGCGAGTATCAGGTTAGTGAGCAGGATAAGCCTGCCAGCGAAGCAAGAGTGCCAGGCCGGGTGTTGGCGGAATACCGTGAGTTCGAGCAGATGTTAAAGCCGTATCAGGCCGATCCGGACTGGGTGCCGGGCTTTATTGCCAATGCTGTGGTTGATCAAAACCATTGGCTAACCGCCGGTATCGCTGAACAGGTACGCAGCCTCTATGTTGGCAACCATATTTACCAGCCGCTGCGGATTAACGATGGCCGCAATGTGGTTAATTTCGCCGCCCCTAAAGATCTTCTGGCCGGAGGCTTTGTGTGGGAAGAGAACCGCCAGCAAATTGCCCATAAACCGCTGGTGATGGTGCAGTCGCACGGCCGTGGCCAGGTGATTGCCTTTACCCAGGAGCCAAACTTCCGCGCTTACGTCGATGGTATGCACCTGCTGTATATCAACGCCGTATTCCGCGGCGCCGCACACGCCGGCGCCCTGCGCTAACCCAGTTATCCACAGCACTCCTATCCACAGCACTCCGGTACCGGTCTGACCTCTGACCGGTACCGGAGAATAATATGAACGCCTCCACTAAAGCGTCAGGGGCGGTTATCTGAAAAGATGGATACCCCTGGTCACGGCATCGTGTGCCAAAATGGTCGTTATTAACGACAGACAGCAGGGGTATCCGAGATGAAGCTTAATGTATTCGGCGTTGATATTGCAAAAGATGTTTTTCAAATCCACTGGGTAGACAAAGCAGGCAAAGCGCGCTCAGAGAAGGTGAAACGACAGCACTTTTTGGAGTGGTTCAGCAATAAGACGTCATCACTGATTGCCATGGAAGCCTGCAGTGGTGCGCATCACTGGGGCCGCTGTTTTCAGCAGATGGGGCACCAGGTACGGTTAATTGCTGCCCATAAAGTCAAACCCTTTGTTATTGGCAATAAGAATGACATGGTCGATGCTCAGGCGATTTGGACCGCAGTACAGCAACCCCAGATGCGTTTTGTGGCAGTAAAAAGTGTTGAGCAGCAAGCAGCACTCGCGGCACACCGGATGCGCGAGTATCTGATAAAAACCCGTACGGGTAGCATCAATGCAGTAAGAGGCTTTTTGGCTGAGTTTGGACTGGTCATAGCGAAAGGCAGAGCGGCTTTTAAACGTGAGATAGCCGGCTGCCTGGAGACGTTATCACAAAGTGTTCCCAAGGAATTCGTTGACCGGTTATATGAGCGCCTGGCCTATATCAACAAACTGGATGAGGATATTGCCGGGTTAGAGCAGCACATTACGGCTTACTTTAAGCGTTGTCCGCAATGTCAGCGGCTGGGTAAGGTGCCGGGTATTGGCGTATTAAGTGCGACGGCTATTGTTGCCACCGTAGGTGATGTCAGCCAGTTTAAATCAGGACGTGAGCTCTCCGCCTGGTTGGGCTTAGTCCCGAAACAAACGGGCTCAGGCGGCAAAGTAAAGCTTCATGGCATTAGCAAACGGGGCGATACCTATGTGCGGACCTTATTGGTACACGGCGCCCGCTCGGCCATCACACATAATAAACACCCAAGTGAGTGGTTGCAGGGGCTCCTTATTCGTAGGCCAAAGAATGTGGTACTTCTGGCGTTAGCCAATAAAACAGCCAGAGTTGTTTGGGCATTGTTAAGCAAAGACGTCGAGTACGACGAGAACCTGTATTCACAGGTGAGTTAATCGAAGCCGGTTAACCATAATGATTAACGATAAATGATGTAAAACTGTTTAGCGCGAAAACGTTCGCAACGATTTGTCAGGGCGCCTGACGTGTGATGAAAATTGGTAAGACCATACTTTAGTAACCTGGGCACAGCAAGGGTTTANCAGGGCGAGATCGCGAACGTTTTTTAAACAATAAACGATCAGTTTGACGATCTGATCTAGTTGTGATCATATACTCCTTTTTTGGGAGCATGCCATGTACCTTGAACTCTTTACTACACACTTTGACACCATCATCGACAACCGTCAGTCTGCAAAAGTTACCTATCCTTTATCTGATGTTTTATTCGTGACCTTATGTGGCGTGATTGCAGGCGCAGAGGGATGGTCGGAGATCCATGATTATGCTAAAGGTCATCACGAGTGGTTTCAGAAACAAGGTTTTTTAAGTGATGGCGTCCCGGTAGATGACACGATAGCGCGTATTATTTCCAAAATTGCTCCGGAACAATTCAGGCAATGTTTTATCGACTGGATGCAAGCGGTGCACAAGCTAACGCAGGGAGAAGTGATTGCCATAGATGGCAAAACGCTACGTAGCTCTTATGCACCAGAAGACAGAAAATCGACCATCCATATGGTGAACGCCTTTGCTTGTGCGAACAAAGTGGTGTTGGGGCAGCTGAAGACCGTGGAAAAATCGAATGAAATCACAGCCATCCCAGAGCTGATTCGATTGCTGGATATTGAAGGCGCCCTGGTTTCAATAGATGCGATGGGATGTCAAACGGCGATAGCAGAGCAAGTGATAGAGGGGAATGGGGATTATCTGTTGGCGCTTAAGGCAAACCAGGGAACGTTATACAACGCAGTAGAAGCGTTATTTGCCGGGCAACGAAGTCGCCCTCTTGATGGGATTGTCATAGAAAAGAACCGAGGCCGAATAGAAGCAAGAAGTTACCATGTAAAAGACGCCAGCGAACTGAAGGGAAACTTTAGTAAATGGGTTGGTCTGCAAACCGTTGGAATGAATCTAAGTTACCGGGAAGTAAAAGGAAAAAAATCGGAACTCACTTATCGTTACTACATCAGTTCAGCCAAGCTGAACGAAGTACAGTTAGCCGAGGCGGTTAGAGCTCATTGGGCCGTTGAAAATAGCCTACATTGGGTGCTGGATGTCAGCATGAAAGAAGATGCTTGCCAGATTTATCAGAATCACGCGGCGGAAAACTGGTCAATACTACGGCAATGGTCTTTAAATATGCTAAGAGCAGAGCCATCGAAAGGCAGCATCCCCGCAAAACAAAAACGTGCCTGGATGAAAACGGATTATTTGGAAGATGTCTTAAAAGCTGGTTTCAGCAGCAGAGTGTTTGAAAATTAAACACTCATGCGGGAGCCCTGGGNTTAGATACCGTCCGGAGTGTAAGGACTAAAGTCGCGGAAATCATTAGGGTCAGCGGGGGCGCGCCCCGCATTAATAAGACCGGATATAGTGCCGCAGCCCATCCAAACTCAGCACACGTTAAAAACCCTTGCAAAGGAGGCGTTCATATAGTGCTGTGGATAAATGCCAGACTGGTTAAATCTGTACCGGAGTGCTGTGGATAACTAGCGATACAGGGTTACGGTGGCGGGTCTGGTCCGCTGCCATAAGTCCGGTTGCGCCTGCAGGTGGTCAATCACCGCCTGTGCTGCCGTTTTGCAATCCACTCCGGGTTCACCGCACGGCAACTGCGTCAGCCCCTGATACACCGGGGTAAAGGCTGGCTGGCCACGGCTATCCAGGCTGGCCGTGACCCGCTCGACCACAAAAGCTTTCGGCTGACCGTTTAGCAAAATAATATCGCGTCTGTCTGTCTGCTTCGCCTGGGCTTGCTGTAATTGCTGCCAGCCATCATTGCCGTTGGCCAGATAATTGGTGGTGACCAGCCGGTATTCGCGCTGTGGATCCAATGCCTGCCAGCTTTGGTCCTGCCAAACCTCCACCTCGATGCTGGCGCTGTAATCATCCTCCTGCCGGGCCACATAGCGCAGGCCACTGCCGTAGGGAAATTTACCGGCATGGGCGCCGGGTGGTAGCGTGGCACTGATGGTTTGCTGTAACAGCGCTAACAAATCCGCCCCCGAGACAGTTAGCACACTCAGCGGTGTATCAAAGGGTAATACTTCAAGCCGGATATGCCCTTCATAAATCGTGCCGGCCTCAAGATGACTCCGGATATTGCCCGCGCCAATTAAGCTGAGTTGCACCGGCCCGGCAACCAAGGCCTGCACCGCCGGGGTATTGACATAGTCCAGCATGGCATCGGCAATATGCCCTGCGAGCTCTGAGCCATGCTGATCGCTGCCACCCGTGCCCGGTAAACGCACATGGGCAATACTGCGCTCAGTACTGCTGATGGCCATGCCATAGGCTTGCTGTACCGCCGGCAAATAAACCGTATCCAGCACCTCGCGCAGCAGCGGATCTTCATCGACAATGGCCGTATTGGCCAGCTGCTGTACCTGCTGTAAGGTGCGGCTCAACGCCGGTCCCGTGAGTTTTGCGTCGGCTTGGCGCAAGGCGGAAGGATAATAGTCACGCCCAGCCAACAGGGTATTTTGTCCCTGACAAGCGGTAACCTGGCCCGCCAGGTTAAAACTTACGGTCAGAGCGCCAATCGCCTGTGCATACTGACCAGCCTGCACCACACAGGTTATGCCCTGGCCATCCGGATTGGGCACTTGCTGAGCATAAGGTGGTTGCTGCCCCAGATACCAGTGCCGGAAATCTCCCAATAACGAATGCGAATGGCCACCGACAATCACATCAATTCCATTGACCCAGGTAGCCAGATTCAGATCGCGCTGATGCCCTAAATGCGTGAGCGCGATAATATGCGGCACCCCCAGCGCCGTCAGGTGATCGACGGTTTGTTGCGCCGCAGTAATTTCGGCGCTAAATTCCAACGCGCCGGTGTCCGGCACCATGGTACGCATATCTTCCAGTGCTACACCAAAGATTGCCAGCAAGCGCGCCCCTTCAGCCTGTTCTACCGCTGCGATGGGCTGCCAGCGCTCGCCCTGCTGCCGGTATAGCTGATAAGGCTTAAGGTTAGTCACTCCAGCCAGTAAGGGTTCGGCCCGGGTATCGACATTGGCTGCCAGCAGCGGAAAATTAATTTCACTGGCAAATTGCGCCAGCTTAGGCAGGCCGATATCAAATTCATGGTTGCCCAGCGCCATCGCGTCCAGTTGCATCCGGTTTAAAATATCGATATTGATCTGATGCTCAAACAGCTCGAAATAGGCACTGCCTTTAAAAGCATCGCCACCGTGCAAAAATAATGAGGGGGTGCCCGCCGCCTTCGCTTGTTGCTGCAACTGTCTCGCTTTCGTCAGTAACCGCGGATGGCCACCAATAAAGGTATACAGCGCCTCCCCTGCTGCCAATTCGACCTTGGCTGGCGAAGGGTCAAATTGCGAGTGGGTATCATTAATATGGATAATCGCCAGCTGCCAGTCAGCGTCAGCGTTCACTACTTCATGAACAGCAGCATCAGGGCCGGCAGATCGGGTGCAGGCAGTTAGCCCAACAATTAATAACAAGCCAAACGTGAGGCGAGCAGTCAACATAGCACTACCTTTAGCAGAACAGCGGGAAGATAACCGCCCGGGCAGTGCTAAATATTACCGCCAGGCAGGAGTAATGCGGATTATTGTAACACAGCCGCTAACTGCTCACCGATAGCCTTAATTTGTGCCATATCGCCCTGCTCAGCACCATGCGCTCTTAGCGTACTGAGATGCGCCGGGATTAAATGAAAATGCAGGTGCGGCACGGTTTGGCCAGCTTCAGTGCCATTAAGTTGCATCAGCACCACACCTTTGGCAGCTAATGCCTGCTGTTGTGCCGCCATCACTTTCTGCACCGCCGCTAACAGTGGCTGAGCATATTCCAATGGTAAGTCTGCCAACGTTACCGCTGCGTATTTCGGGATCACCAGCGCATGACCGGGCGCTTGCGGCATAATATCCATAAAGGCCAGGCTATGCTCATCTTCGTAAATCTTAAAACACGGCAGCTCACCGCGTAGAATTTTAGCAAACACATTATCCGGGTTATAGCTCATACCAGGCTCCATCTTGTCGTTTAAAAACAGCAGTTAGCGAAAATTATGCCAGTAACTGTCGGCAAGAGCAGCAAATAGTTTGATAAAAAACCAAGCGCCAGGGCTTTTCAGCACTGGCGCTTATATGACCTTAGGCAAACACCATCATGCCTAAGTAGCGCTAAGCCCCAGATGCCGGGCATGAAAACGCAGATGTTGTTCAATAAAGCTGGCGATAAAGTAGTAGCTGTGATCATAGCCCGGCTGTAAGCGGATTTCAGCCGGCGCCTGGCTTCGCTCCGCTGCGGCCAGCAGTGTCTCTGTTCGAAGTTGCAGTGGATAAAACTGATCCGCCAAGCCCTGATCGACCAGAATCGGCAGCTTAGAACCCTGAGCAGACAATAACAGCGCCGCATCATATTGCTGCCACTGTGAGCGATCCGCGCCCAGATAACCGGTCAGCGCCTTAATCCCCCACGGGCAATCACTGGGATGACAGATCGGCGAAAACGCCGAAATGCTGCGATAACGGTTACTATTACGTAGACCAATTACCAGCGCACCATGACCACCCATCGAATGGCCACTGATGGCGCGATCTGCCGTCAGTGGCAGCTCCGCTTCCAACAAAACAGGCAGCTCCTGCACGATATAGTCATACATCTGGTAATGCCTGGCATAAGGTGCTTCGGTAGCGTTAACGTAAAAGCCGGCACCTAAACCAAAATCATAAGCACCCTCCGGGTCATCCGCCACGCCTTCGCCACGCGGGCTGGTATCGGGGATCACCAACGCCATCCCCAATTCCGCCGCGACGCGCTGCGCCCCGGCTTTAGTGGAGAAATTTTCATCGGTACAGGTTAAACCCGATAGCCAGTACAAGGCCGGCACCCGCTGATGTTCTGCTTGTGGTGGCAAAAATACCGAGAACTGCATCTCACAGTTAAGCACCTGCGACTGATGCTTAAAGCGCACCTGCCTCCCTGCAAAACAACGCTGTTCACTGACCTGGTTCAAACTCATCTTTGCTCCCCGCACGCTAACTTAGAAGTGAATAACGGTACGGATCGACTTACCCTCATGCATCAAATCGAAGGCTGTATTAATCTCCTCCAATGGCATGGTATGGGTGATAAAGGTATCCAGCTCAAACTCACCGTTCAGATAACGCTCAACATAGCTTGGTAGCTCACTGCGGCCTTTTACGCCACCAAAGGCACTACCGCGCCAGACACGGCCGGTCACCAGCTGGAATGGCCGGGTTGAAATTTCCTGGCCCGCACCGGCAACACCGATAATAACCGACTCGCCCCAGCCCTTATGACAACATTCCAGTGCCGAACGCATCACATTAACATTACCGATACACTCAAAGGAGAAATCGACGCCGCCATCTGTCATCTCGACGATCACCTCCTGGATTGGCTTATCAAATTTCTTCGGGTTCACCACATCAGTGGCGCCGAGCTTTTTCGCGATATCAAACTTATCTTCGTTGATATCAATGGCGATAATGCGGCCGGCTTTGGCCATCACCGAGGCAATGACCGCTGATAGGCCGATACCACCCAGACCAAAGATCGCTACCGTATCACCTTCTTTAACCTTGGCCGTATTAAGCACTGCGCCCATACCGGTAGTGACACCACAGCCAAGTAAACAGACTTTCTCTAACGGGGCTTCTTTATTAATTTTCGCCAGCGAAATTTCCGGCAATACGGTGTACTCTGAGAAGGTCGAGGTGCCCATATAGTGATAAATCGGTTTGCCGTCTTTCGAGAAACGGCTGGTGCCATCCGGCATCAGGCCCTTGCCCTGCGTGGCACGGATCGCCTGGCAGAGGTTGGTTTTACCCGATAAACAGAACTTACATTTGCCACATTCCGGGGTATACAGCGGAATCACATGGTCGCCAACAGCAACCGAGGTCACGCCCTCGCCCACCGCCTCGACAATACCACCGCCTTCATGACCTAAGATCACCGGAAAAACCCCTTCTGGATCTTCGCCGGACAGCGTAAAGGCATCGGTATGACAAACGCCACTGGCGACAATGCGCACCAATACTTCGCCTTTTTGTGGCGGCATTAAATCTACTTCTTCAATTGATAACGGTTGGCCTGGTCCCCAGGCAACAGCGGCACGGGTTTTGATCATTTGCATAATGAAGTCCTTGGTGTTGTAACAGAAAAACTACTGCATACACTATAGCGCACTTGTGATTGTTTCCATATAGCGCAGAATGATGCTAAAATACAAATCAGCTTTTCATATATGCAATAATCAATGAGGCAACCAGTGAGTAATTGGCAAGGGATCAGCGAATTTGTAGCGGTAGCAGAACAACAAAGCTTTACCAAGGCTGCCCGCCAGCTTGGTCTTTCTGTGGCACAGGTTAGCCGCAATATTGCTGCACTGGAGCAACAACTGGCGCTCAAACTGTTGTACCGTTCTACCCGCAGCGTCAGCCTGACAGCAGAGGGTTTGTTGTATTTACCGCATTGCCGGCACCTGGTCAGCAGCCTGGCCGAAGCCAACCGCGCTATGGCCAATCTCACTGCGTCACCGCGGGGCCTGTTAAAAGTCACTGCGCCGGTATTTTATGGTGAAACCCGGCTCTCACCGCTATTAAACCACTTTTTACAACGTTATCCGGAGCTGGAGTTAGAGCTGGTGCTAACTAACGATAAACTGGATCTGGTGCAAGGTGGTTTTGATCTGGCTCTGCGCCTCGGGCAACTTAGTGACTCAAATTTGATTGGCCGCCGCTTAGGCAGTCGTCGCCAGTATCTGGTCGCTTCGCCTGCTTATCTGGCGCAGCATGGCACACCGCAAGCGCTGGCTGATTTAGAACAGCATCAATGTCTAATTGGTACAGTCAATATCTGGCGTTTTGCTGAACAGCAAAAAACGCTGCAATTCCGGCCCCGCGGCCGTTTACAGTGTAATAGTGGTTTAGTATTAAAAGAAGCCGCACTGTGCCATCTCGGGCTGGCACAACTGCCTGACTATTACATCAGCGAGGAGTTGGCCAATGGCAGCCTGGTTGAAGTGCTGGCCGCCTACCGGCAACCGGATGACGGCATTTGGGCGCTGTATCCGCAAAACCGCCATCTGTCGGCCAAGGTACGGCAGTTGGTCGACTATCTGGCTGTTGCGCTAAGCACTTAAGCTCCGGCAACTGGCAACGAGCAACTGACCAGAAAAAGTGTAAAAAATTATGTCGATCGCTGCTATTTGCCCTCCTGCAGCGTAAGATGGTCTGACACAGTAAATTAGGGATAATCCGATGTATATGACCAATATTGAAACCGTGCCTGGCAAAACCATTCTTGATTGTTATGGCGTAGTGTCTGGCAGTACGGTGCGTGCCAAGCATGTTGGCCGCGATATTATGGCTGGTATTAAAAATGTGTTTGGTGGCGAGCTGCGCGGCTATACTGAGCTTCTAAACGAGTCACGTGATGAAGCGATCAAGCGCATGCAGGCGCAAGCCGCAGAGCTGGGTGCCAATGCGATCATCAATGTGCGGTTTTCTACCTCCTCCATCGCCGCTGGCGCAGCTGAAATTTACGTTTACGGCACTGCAGTGCGGGTTGGCTGACGATGCTACCATTACTGACTTTTCTGACACTACTGCTGCTCGGCTATCTGTCCGGTCATTGGCTGGAGCGGCGCCATTACCGCAGTATTATTGAGCGGGAACAGCAGCTACAAAACCTGCCACACAGCAACAGTCGTGACTTGCTGCTGCCGATGCAAGACATTACGCGGGTCGAATTGCTTGCCGGCAGTGTGGTGATTTCAATTGACTACTTTAAGCGCG
Organism: Alishewanella sp. HH-ZS; assembly: GCF_001704375.1. NCBI lineage: Bacteria > Pseudomonadati > Pseudomonadota > Gammaproteobacteria > Alteromonadales > Alteromonadaceae > Alishewanella > Alishewanella sp. HH-ZS. The sequence goes on from NZ_LZEJ01000002.1 coordinate 149,820, forward strand.
TTGTTGCCATCCTACGCAGCCTAGTTGGCGGCCCGGTGGCCAGCTATGAAACCCTGATTGATCGTGCCAGACGGGAAGCCATACTGCGTTTAAAACAACAATGTCCGGATGCCTGTCAACTGATTAATATCCGGATTGAAACCTCGGCTATCCATAATGCCGCTGGCAATGGTATAGGTTCGGTTGAGCTCCTGGCCTATGGCACTGCCATCTATGGTCGCGTCCAAACAGCCACTAATGCTGCCACCGTATCGCAATTAGCTGCGTCGCAGCAATCGATAACACATTAAGGCTGCCAGATGGCCTATCAGCCGCGCCTGCCGAAATCCAATGTTAACGTCAGCCGCCAGCGCCCGCTGACGGATTTGCTGCTGATCGGCTCCGCCCTGACATTGTTGCTGCTATTACTCTACTGGTTACTGGGCCTGGCGGTAGATAAAGCCATTTCCCAGCTTGATCCTAAACTGGAATATCAATGGTTTGGGCAATGGCAGCAACACAGTGCATCATCGCCCGTGCAGCAGCAATTACAGCAACTAAGCGATCAGCTACAGCAATGCACTGCCCTGGCCTATCCGGTACGCGTCAGTTATCTTGACCAGCCACTGGTTAATGCCGGTGTTTTACCAGGTGGCCGCATGTTGGTATATCGGGGCTTACTGACGCAACTGCACACCGAGAATGCCCTGGCCTTTGTGCTGGCCCATGAACTGGCTCATTTGGAGCAACGCGATCATTTACGGGGTCTGGGCCGCGGCCTGGTACTGGCCGTGCTAAGCGCTACCCTTACCGGTAATGCGAATGCCGGCCAGATCTTTCTACCCGCCACTGAACTTGGCATGGCGCGCCACTCGCAGCAGCGGGAGCTGGCCGCCGATGCCAGGGCGCTGGCGATTTTACATTGTCATTATGGTCATATCGGCGGCGCAGAGCGTTTTTTTCAAACACTGGCGGCCAGCGACAGCAGCCAGCTACCGGACTGGTTTGCCAGCCACCCGGCGCTGCAGAAACGGCTCACCGCGTTACAGACCGAACAGCAGCGTCACGGCTACCCGGTGCAAGCTGAACAGCCGCTGCCAGAGGTGTTACAACAACTGACCACCGCAAAATCAATAAGGATAGAGTATGCCTCGCCTGACGCCCGTTAAGATTGCTATTGTCGTTAGCCTGCTGTTTCTGCTGTGGTTGGCGCTGGGTAATCACTACCGTAGTCAATCTGAAGCCCCGCCAATCAAAACTGAGCAGCAGGCGACAGGCTTTAGCGTACAAACCCGGCTCTCGCAAGCCAAAGACTATCCTGCCCAACTTAAACTCCAAGGCCAACTTGCCGCCTGGCATCAGCTGGAAGTCAAAGCGCAAATCAGCGGCAAGGTTGAGCGCATTCTGGTGGAGCAAGGCGCAGCAGTCAGCCGCGGCAGCACGCTACTACAACTGAGTGATGAGGGCCGGCACAGCCGGGTGCAGCAAGCGAAGGCGCTGTTGGCGCTGCGCCAGAGCGAACTGCAAAGCGCGACAGCGTTAAAGCAACGGCAGTTTGTCTCTGAAACCGAACTGGCACGGTTAACCAACGAATTACGCCTGGCCGAAACCGCTCTCACCGATGCCCAACTGGCGGTACAACATCAAAGCCCGGTTGCCCCCTTTGACGGCGTACTGGGACGACGTCTGATCGAGCCCGGCGCGCTGGTACAGCCCGGCCAAAGTCTGTTTCAGCTGTTAGATATCGTAAAATTGCGCGCCAGCGCCCAGGTACCGCAACAGCAAGTCAGCGAACTGGCTCTGGGACAAGCCGTCAGTATCACCTTATTGGATGGCCGCCAGCTATCAGGCGAGCTCAGCTTTATAAGCCCGGCAGCCGATGTCGCCACCCGCAGCTATTATATTGAGGCCAGCATCGCTAATCCCGAACAGCTGCCTTTGGCCGGTGCCAGTGCCACCTTGCAGATCAGCCTCTCGGCGCGCCAGGCGCATGCACTGTCCCCGGCGCTGTTAAAACTGGATCCGCAAGGCCGGCTTGGCGTCTATACGGTAGAGCAAAGTCGTGTCGCCTTTTATCCGGTGCAGCTGCTAAGTGCCGACAATCAGTTGGCCTGGGTCAGTGGCCTGGCAACAGAGGTTGAGTTGATCACGCTGGGCGCCGGCTTTGTCGAGGTTGGGCAACAGGTCAGTGTGGTGCGCGAGGCCACGCCATGAGAAGCCTGATCGCTGCCGCTATTCAACGCAGCCGTGCCAGCCTGATGCTGCTACTGTTTTTATTTATTGCCGGTATCAGTGCCTATCTGGTGATCCCGAAAGAAGCTAACCCCGATGTCGCCATTCCAATGATGTATGTGTCGATGTCACTGGACGGCATCAGTCCGGAAGACGGTGAGCGGTTGCTGGTCCGGCCGATGGAGCACGAGTTGCGCTCACTGGAAGGCATTAAGAAAATGACCTCGGTCGCCAGTGAGGGCCATGCCTCGGTGATGCTGGAGTTTGATGCCGGCTTTAATGCCGATAAGGCGCTGGCCGATGTGCGGGTGAAAGTGGACGCTGCGCGCGCTAAACTGCCAGCCGAAGCGAAGGAACCCACTGTTAACGAAATTAACGTGGCGCTGTTTCCGGTATTATCCATAGGTCTGTCCGGCCCGGTTCCGGAGTCGGTGCTGGTAGGGATCGCCCGGCGCTTAAAGGAACAAATTGAAGCCATCCCGGAAATTCTGGAGGTAGATATTGGTGGCGATCGGGAAGATGTGCTGGAGATCATCGTCGATCCGCAAGTGTTGCAAAGCTATGGCCTGGATTATCAGCAGCTGTTTCGTTTGGTATCGAATAATAACCGTCTGGTTGCCGCCGGCAGTTTAGATACCGGCGCCGGCCGGATGGCCATTAAAGTGCCGGGTATTATCGAAGATCTGAATGATGTGCTGTCGATCCCAATCAAAGTCAGTGGCGATACCGTAATCACCTTTGCCGATGTCGCTACCGTCAATGCCGGCTTTAAAGATCCGCTTAGTTTCGCCCGCATTAATGGTCAGCCGGCCCTGGTACTGGAAGTGAAAAAGCGCAGTGGCGCGAATATTATCTCAGCCATTGAGCAAACCAAGGCCTTGCTGGCACAGGCAGAGCGCCAGTTTCCGCCCGGAATGCAAATTGATTACATTATGGATCAGTCAAAAGACGTCAAAGAGATGTTATCTGACTTATTGAATAATGTGCTGACCGCGGTAGTGCTGGTATTAATTTTGATCCTCGCCACCATGGGCATGCGCTCGGCGCTACTGGTTGGCATTACCATCCCGGGTGCGTTTTTTGCCGGGATCCTGCTGATTTGGCTGCTCGGCTTTACGATGAATATTATCGTGCTGTTCTCGCTGATCCTGGTAGCCGGCATGCTGGTGGATGGCGCTATCGTAGTCAGTGAGCTGGCTGATCGCCATATTCAGGACGGCCAGACACCAAAAGACGCCTGGCTTAATGCCGCCGATCGGATGAGCTGGCCTATTATTGCGTCCACCTTTACCACGCTGGCGGTGTTTGTGCCGCTGCTATTCTGGCCCGGTATTGTCGGCCAGTTTATGTTGTATTTACCCGCGACCGTGATCCTCTGTTTGCTGGCGTCACTGGCCATGGCATTGGTATTTTTACCGGTAATGGGCGCCGCCAGCCATAAAGCGCCCCAGCGCGCGCCCGCACCAAACCGCGCCAGCCGCTATACCCTGCTCTATCGCCGCATCCTCGGCCGCTTGATCCAACGCCCGTTGTTAACACTCTGCGCAGCCTTAAGCGGTGTGGTGCTGATCTACCTGGCCTATGGCAAGTTTAACCATGGCCTGGAGTTTTTCCCCTCAGTCGAGCCGGAGTCGGCACAGGTATGGGTGCGGGCCCGCGGCGATCTGTCGATCTATGAAAAAGATGCCATCCTGCGTCAGGTCGAACAACGCTTGCTCGGCATGCCGGAAGTCAAAGCCCTCTATGCCCGCAGTCTGGCTGCTGCCAGTGGCGAGCTAACCGCAGATGTGATTGGTACTATCCAGTTTCAGTTTATCGACTGGCACCAGCGCCGCCGCGCTGCGGTGATCCTGGATGAGATGCGCGAGCGCACCGCTGACCTGCCCGGCCTGGTCCTGGCATTTCGCCAGCAACAGGAAGGCCCGGCCGGTGGCAAGCCGATAGAGCTGCAAGTTAGTGCCGAAGACAGCAGCCAGATTGACGCTGCTGTTAACCAGATCCTGGCCCGGATGCAGCAACTTGGTGGCTTTATCGATATTGAAGATGATCGCAGTTTACCTGGCATTGAATGGCGGCTAACCGTTGATCGTGCAGAAGCCGCCCGTTTTGGCGCCGATGTGCTGACAGTAGGTAATGCGATCCAACTGGTCAGCAATGGCCTGCTGCTGGCGAAGTTTCGCCCGGAGTATGCCAGTGATGAAGTGGATATCCGGGTGCGCTTTCCGGCAAACTGGCGCTCGTTAGCCCAGCTTGAGCGTTTAACCGTAGAAACACCGCGCGGTCAGGTACCACTCACCAACTTCGTTAGCTTAGAACCCGGCGAGAAAACCAGTGTGATCCGGCGGATTGACAGTAACCGCGCCGTTACCATTAAAAGCGATCTCGCTCCCGGCTATCAGGTAGCAGAGCGGCTGGCGGCACTGCGCGGCAGTGGCCTGGTCCTGCCTGAGGGGGTTATGATCAAAACTGCCGGTGAAGATGCCGATCAGCAGGAAGCAATGAACTTTTTAATCAGCGCGTTCTTTATTGCAATATTTTTGATGTTGATGATTTTACTGGTGCAATTTAATAGCTGGTATCAAACGCTGCTGATCCTGTCGGCTATCGTACTCTCCACGGCCGGTGTCTTGCTGGGATTACTCGTTAATGCTCAGCCCTTTGGTATCGTCATGGTGGGGATGGGGATTATCGGGCTGGCGGGTATCGCGGTAAACAATAATATCGTCTTGATTGATACCTATAACCAACTGCGGCAACAAGGGCTAAACAGTATCGAGGCTGCGCTGGAAACAGGCACCTTGCGCTTACGCCCGGTATTACTAACCTCTGTTACCACTGTGCTGGGGTTAATGCCGATGGTGCTGGCAGTCAATGTTAATTTGCTGGAGCCCAGCCTGGGTTTTGGTGCGCCCTCCACCATGTGGTGGACGCAATTATCCAGTGCCATCGCCGGCGGTTTAAGCTTTGCTACCCTACTGACACTATTTTTAACCCCGGCGTTGTTGGTACTGGGCGATAAGGTTTTAAAACGGCAGTATTAAGTTTATTGGGGCAGCGTAGAGGCTGCCCCAGCAGATCATGATCTGACCCCGAAGTTTCAACGTTAGCTGCGAACCAATACTCGGTAGCCTACGGCAGGCAACATATCGTCACCGCGACACTGGGTGCGGGCATTGAGTTGTTCAGGGTCGCAACGTCCCTCAACCGTTTCCAGACAGAACTCAAAGCGGGTTTGCAATTTTACCGGCTCAGTTAATAAGCCGGCTGGCAGTTGCTGCCATTGCCACTTTAGGATCGCCGCCTTGGCTTCACGGGCAAAAAAGCGGTTTGAGGCATCCAAGGCAACCACGTCATGCAGCTGATAATCTGGTGTCACAACATACTCAATAGTGGCACAGCCTTCACCACCGGCTCTCGCCTCTTCCACCGGGTACCTCGGTCCTAATCTGGCTAAATCTCTAAAAAGGCCACTAGCGTGCGGTTGCTTGGTTACCGGCAGACTAGCGAAACGCGCATCCGGGCTAGGTTGGGTTGTAGTTTGGCAGGCACTGAGCGTTATTACTGCGCAAAGCAGCAAGCTTAGTTGTTTCATCTTTATTCCTTTAAGGACGGGAGCGTTATAGTAAAAAATCAAAAATAATTAAGACCTTACCTTAAAGTCTTAAAAGATTCAACCTGAAATTAACCTCATCGTTACCAAATCGAGTAGGAGGCGGGATCACTCCCGCCGTCCTCTCACACCACCGTACGTGCGGTTCCGCATACGGCGGTTCATGTTAACACT